>JAVKCR010000350.1:0-3108 GCA_040222645.1 Rhodospirillales bacterium | reverse complement strand
CTTCGACATGCCTGAAGCCGAGATCGAAGCTCATGGCGACGTAACCGGCGAAGGTTTCGTTGAGACCGACCGCGACATCCGCCGCTTCGCTGCTGATTTCGGAGAAGATGGCGATCGTATCGCGCGGGTAGGCAAGCGCTGTCTCGATATCGACGACCTCCACGGGAGCAACGACGGCAGCCTGTGTCTTTGCCGGGGCAGCAACCGTCTTCGGCTTCGAAGCCGGTTTCGCAGCAGCGACCTTCTTCGTCGCCTGCGCCTTGGCTTTCGGGGCTTCTGCCTTGACCGGCTCGGCGGTCTTCTGAACGGCCTTGACCGGCTCCGGTTTCACGGCTTCGGCCTTGGATGCCGCAGCAGCCCCTGCCTTCACGGGATCTGCAGCCTTGGCCTCTGCCTTAACGGGGGCCTCTGCCTTTGCGGGCGCAGCCGGCGTGGCGGCAGTCTTGGCTGCCGGCGCGGACTTGACGGTTTCGGTTTTGGTCGCGGGCTTTTCGGTGGCCATTTTAGAACTTCCTGATCTGAATGTGCATGCTGCAACGCAGCAAAATTATGCATCGCACAAAAATTTGTCAATCCAATGACGCGCCTGAAAAGCGGACGCGAAAAATTCCGCTCGTTAACACGCCTTTAAACCTGCGGAGATAGACATGACCGTGACCCTGTGGATAGACTGCCATGGTTTTGAAGGGTCGACGGTATCAGTCGTTGAGGGGTTGGGTCGAGATGCGGGAAGGACACCGGCGAACCGGAAGTTGGCTTTGCGGATTGATGCTGTCCGCACTGATGGTTCTGGGAATTGCCGCCAAACCCGCGGAAGCCCGCTACGCCTCCATCGTCGTCGATGCGGACAGCGGCCAGGTTCTCTACGCCCGCAATCCGGACACAAGGCGCTATCCGGCTTCCCTCACCAAGATCATGACGCTCTACATGCTGTTCTCGGCGCTCGAGGAAAAGCGTGTGGGCATGGAAACAAAATTCAAGGTGTCCAGCCGCGCCGAGGGACAGGCACCGTCGAAGCTCGGACTTCGCGCCGGGTCCACCATCACGGTGCGGGATGCAATCCTGGCGCTGGTGACCAAGTCGGCGAACGATGTCGCGACGGTGGTCGCGGAAAATCTCGGCGGTACGGAAATCGCCTTCGCCCGCCAGATGACCGAACGCGCCCGCGGACTCGGCATGCGCAAGACCCAGTTCCGCAACGCGTCGGGCCTGCCCAACCGCCGGCAATTGTCCACCGCGCGCGACATGGCGCTGCTCGGCCGGGCGATCCAGCGCGACTTCCCGCAATTCTACACGCTCTTCAACACCCGCTCCTTCGAATATGCCGGCCGGACCTACGGCAACCACAACAATCTCCTGGCAAGCTATCGCGGCACCGACGGCATCAAGACCGGCTATATCGATGCGTCGGGCTTCAATCTCGTCGCCTCGGTGGAACGTGACGGTCGGCGCCTGATCGGCGTCGTGTTCGGCGGCAAGTCGGCCCGCAGCCGCGACGCCCACATGGCGAAGCTGCTGGACGACGCCTTTGCGCGCTACGGTGCCATCGCCACCCTTACCCCGGCGGAACGCATCCTGCGCGCCAAACTTCGCAAGCCGGACAATGCACCGGCTACCGCCAGCCAGATCGCCGACAGCTGGGGCATACAGGTCGGCGCCTTCCGCAATTATGGCCCCGCCCGCATCGCGGCTGAGGACGCCCATCTCAAGCTGAGGGACCGGATCGCCAATGCCCAGGTGATGGTGCAGAACCATGTGGTGAACGGCGCGACCTACTTCCGGGCCCGCCTGGTCGGCCTCACCCGTCAGGACGCTGCCAGCGCCTGCGAAGCATTGAAGCAGGGCAACAAGTCCTGCCTGCTCATCGCCCCCGCAGCAGGCGACGATCTCGCCGACATTTCCGGCTGACCGTCAGGGTTGCCCCATGATCCGGATGCGGCGAAGGGTGACCTCGCGCCCGTCCCTCACCCAGTCCTCGAATTTCCACGGCATCGCCGCGGAAAACGGAACCACTCGCGAGAAATAGGTCAGCGCCTGCAATCGAGCGCCATTGCCGAGCGATACCGAAATGCGGCGAAAGGTATAATCCGGCCCTTCATAGGCATGGATCCGCTGAACCACCGCTTTCGGCAGCTTCCGGCAGACCAGCCCATCCGCCGAACCGCCCGTCGCGCCAATCAGAGTCGGGTAGCTCTGGCCGGGCAGGAACACCTTGCGGAAATGCCGCGCCTCGGCGGGCAAGGGATCGAAAGCCTGCAGGCTCTTCCCGGTGACCGCCCTGAAGACGTCCCCGTCGAGCAGCGTACCGTAGAAGAACCAGGGGAGCATGGGGATCAGGCGTCCGGCAGCTGGATGCCGCTGGCGGCAAGCTGGGCGACCAGGGCGTCGCGCAACCGCTGGAGCCCTTCCTCGGTCGCGGATTCGCACCGCGCCACCAGCACGTCCTGGGTGTTGGAGGCGCGGAGCAGCCACCAGCCGTCGTCGGTTTTCAGCCGGACGCCGTCGATGTCGTTGAGTTCGCCCTCGCCGGCCGCGGCGACCCGGGCAAGGACTTCCGCGACCGCGGCGAACTTGCGGTCTTCCGGGCAGGGAAATCGCATTTCCGGCGTGTTCACGAGCTGCGGCAGCGCGTCGCGCATGTCGGCCAGGCTCTTTCCCGAGGCGGCGAGAATGCGCAGCAGCCGGACCGCCGCGTAGAGCGCGTCGTCGAAGCCGTGATATTCGTCGGCGAAGAAGATGTGGCCGCTCATCTCTCCCGCGAGCGGTGCGCCCGTCTCCTTCATCATCTTCTTGATCAGCGAATGTCCGGTTCTGCCCATCAGCGCCTCACCGCCGAGACGCGCCACCTCATCGAAGAAGACCTGGCTGGTCTTCACGTCGGCGATGATCGTCGAACCGGGACGCGACGCCAGCACGTCGGCCGCCAGCACGCACATCAGCTGGTCGCCCCAGAGCACCCGGCCCTGCGCATCGACGACGCCGATCCGGTCGCCGTCGCCATCGAAGGCGATACCGATATCCGCGCCGTGACGCTTGACCGCGGCCACCATGTCGACCAGGTTCTTCTCGACCGTCGGGTCGGGATGGTGGTTCGGGAAGGTACCGTCG
>JAVKCR010000349.1:0-3009 GCA_040222645.1 Rhodospirillales bacterium | reverse complement strand
CCATGATCTGCGCGACCTTGGCCTGGAGATAGCGCTGCTCCGCCTCGACCGACTGCCGGGAGACGGTGCGGCTGCGAACCGCATCGATCCCGAGCCAGATCACCCAGATGGTGATCGAGGCGAGAAAGGCGCCGGCAGTGCCGGTGACCAGCAGATCAAGATCCATCCCTGTCCTCCCCCCGTGGCCTCAGCATGTACCGGGTAACCGGCTTGTTGAATTTTGCGCCCTCGTGATAGCGATGGCAAAGGGTGCAATCCTGGCGGACGCCGGTCTCGTTGTGGCAGGAGGCACAGGTCGCTTTCTCCACCGACCCGAAATTGCTCACGAAGACAGTGGCATCGATCCCATCGAAAGTGCCTTCGTAATCCGCCTCTGCATCGAGCTTGTGACAGGTCTCGCAGGCAACCTCCGGTCCCGAAAGCTCGAGATGCGGTTGATGGTTGAAATGTTTCTGGGACCGCTTCTCGTCCCGGTAATAGCGCCACATGAATGCAAGGTCCGGCGCTGCCTCCGGTTTCGCCAGGTTCGACAAGGCGTGGCATTTGGCGCAGGCGCCCGGCCCCTGCTTGCGGTCGGCGAAGAGATCGAGCATCGACGCCGCCTTGTCCTTCAGGTCGTCGGCGGCGGTCTCCGGCGAATCCGCGACGAAATCCATCCAGGCGCGCATCACCGGGTCGGCATGTCCGAGCGGCTTGTAGAGCAGGGTGAACTCATCGGCCGTCCAGCCGCGGTTCTCCGGCGCATCGGGGCCGATATAGCCGGTATTGTAGGCCCATTGGCAGGCCATGCGTCGCGCCAGTTCCGGACTGAGCCCGGCGAACAGCGCCGTCGCCGTTGCTTCATCGGTACGCCCGGCGGCAAGGTCGATCAGCGGTTCCTGCCCGCTGGTCGCCATCGCGAGGAAGAGTTTCTGCAAGGGCTCGCTCTGTGCCTCGACATCATCCGCCTCGATCCCCGTGAGGTAGGATCCGATCACCGTCGCGGGTTCCAGTGAATAGGCATAGTACTCTTCCTCTTCGGCGTCTTCCGGCTTATCGCCCGCCTCGAGCGCGGCAAGCCGCTCGCGCATCTTCTCGATCGCCATCTCGGACGGGCCGCAGGCGGCCTCAATCTCGTCACGGTCGAGATAGTTTCGGTCGAATTCCGGAAATCTCAGGACCGGCATTTCCCGCTGGGCGATCTGGTCGTCATGGCAGGCGCCACATGTCTTCTCGTAGCTGAAAACCGGAACATAGCGGGCCGCCCGCGCGTTGTCGTGACAGCCGGCACAATTCGCGGGGGCTTTCTCGGCGACCTTCTGGTCGGCGAAATGTTTCCCGATATGCGAGGCATGGTCGAAGATCAGGTTGTTGCGGCGGCGATAGGGGAACGGCTTCACGAAGTCATGATGATCGCCGGCGAAGCTGTTGAATTTCGTCTGGTGGCAGGTGCTGCACTGGGCGTCGCTAAGGCGACTGATATTCGCGGTCGCGCCCTTGTGTTCCTTGTGGCAGGACCGGCACTCGACGATCTCCAGTTCCGGACGGGTCTCGGCGAACAGCACGCTGTTGTGCGGCGCCGTTACAGGGCCGGCGAAACCGTGGCAGGCGCTGCATTGCTGCGTCATGTCCGCATGCGCCGTGATGCCGCCGAGCCACGTGGCGACCGTGCTTTCGGCGGCCTGGTGGCAGGCCGGACAGGCCACCTCCCCCTCGATCGACAGGTTCGCATGGTGGCTGGACAGCGGGCCCGGATGGACGAAAGCGAGGCTCGCCACGCTGCCCGGCGGGGCGGTCATCGACAGGGCGATCAGCGCGATGACCACAAAGGCCGCGGCGAGAGATGCCCGGCCACGCCAGACTCGCAACGACCGGCGCGGGGCGCAGGGCGGATGGGTCTGCGAACATTGACCGCCCGGCAGCGGGCCGTCGAAACAGTCGCCGCCGGCACGCTTCGGACGCCGGCAGTAAAAGCGCCCGTCCCTGTAGAGCGGCGTGCATTCGGAAACCCCGCCGCATCCGCCATCGATGTTCGGTCCCCGCGCGCAAGGCTTTCCCCAGTTCGCCAGCCGCCCGCATCGATAGCGGAATGTCGGCCGTTCGTAGGCGCTCGCGAAGTAGCGGAATTTCGAGAAATCCATCATATCGCGTACACGTGAACGATGATGAGATGCCAGGTCGCCAGCACGATCAGCGCGGTCGAGAACGGCAGGTGTATGATCAGCCAGCGCTTCATCAGGCTTTGCAGGGCGTAATGCTCGTCGATCCGGTTCTTGCGCACGCCGAGCGCATAAAGCCGGTCGAGAAACGGCAGTTCCGCCTCGCTCAGATAACGCCGAACGATGCCGACATTCTGATGCAGCCAATGTTCGCCGGACTGCAGCCCGAACACGTGGCTCGTGAAGAAACGCGGCCGGCGGAAGAACCAGTCCACCGTCTCCACGTAATGCCGGGCGAGGGTGTCGGCACCGCTGACATCCGTGCAACGCAGGATCAGCGATTCAACCTCCGAGCGGATATCCGCGATCTCGGACGGAATCCGTTCATAAATCACCTCATACTCGGTCTGGATGAGCCGCGAGGGAATGATGCGTTGCAGGACGTAGCCGGCGATTCCCGTGACGCAGGTGCCGTAGAACAGCACCATCAGCACCTGTTCGTACAGACCGATCGACCAGAAGGTTCCGGTATGCAGCCAGAACAGCGCGATCGCGAGTATGCCGAACACCAGGTGGAAGGCGAACCACACTGCCGCCCGGCCGACGGGCAGCATCGACAGGCGCTTGCGGATATTGAACAGCGCCAGGAAGACGATGGTGCAATAGAGCACATAGCCGGTCAGCAGCGACGTGTCGCCAAGTGCATTGTCGATCCGGACATATTGCAAGGTGACGATTCCGAACGCGGCGGCCGCGGCAAGCCAGCACAGCAGGTAGAGACCGACCCGACCCTTCACCATGACGTCGTGACTTCTTCCAGTTCCCGGAAATCGACGCGGCGCATGGCATCATGCGGGCAGGCACGGATGCA
>JAVKCR010000348.1:0-13784 GCA_040222645.1 Rhodospirillales bacterium | reverse complement strand
ATGCCCGGGAACATGATCAGCACGGCGACGGCGAGTATCTGGAGACAGATGAAGGGTACCAGCGACCGGAAGATGTCGCCGAGGCTGATGCCGTCGGGGGCGACCGATTTCAGGTAGAAGGCCGCCGGTCCGAAGGGCGGCGAGAGGAAGGAGACCTGCATGTTCATGCAGAACAGCACCCCGAACCAGATCGGGTCATAGCCCAGCGAGGTGATGATCGGCACGAAGATCGGCAGGGTCAGCAGCGCGATGCCGACCCAGTCGAGGAACATGCCGAGGATGAACAGCATCAGCATCATGAACAGGAGCACGATGGTCGGATCGTCGGAGATGCCGGTGATCATCGCCTGCACGAAGCGGATGCCGCCCATCAGGTTGAAGACGCCAACCAGGGCGCTGGCGCCGATGCCGATCCAGACGATCATGCCGCAGGTGGCGAGCGTCTGCAGGGCCGCCCCCTTCATCATCGAGAAGGTGAACTCGCGGCGGATCAGCGTCGAAGTGATGACGCCGGCGACGCCGACGGCGGAGGCCTCGGTGACCGAGGCGACGCCGGCATAGATCGAGCCGAGCACGCAGATCACCACCAGGATCGGCAGGAACAGGCCCTTGAGCAGCCGGAGTTTCTCGGGCAGCGGGATCGGTTCCATGTCCGGCGCCGGCGCGATGCCCGGCGAGGTGTAGGACCGGATCAGCACGTAGGCGACGTAGAACCCCGCCAGCATCAGGCCGGGCAGGAAGGAGGCGGTGAACAGGTCGCCGATCGAGACGTTGGCGGTCAGCCCGTAGATGATCAGCACGATCGAGGGCGGCACCATGGTGCCGAGCGCGCCGCCGGCGCAGACCACGCCGATCGCCAGTTTCTGGTCATAGCCGAGGCGCAGCATCTGCGGCAGCGCGATCAGGCCGAGCAGGACCACCTCGCCGCCGATGATGCCGCTCATGGTGGCGAGGATGACCGCGACGAAGATGGTCTGGATGGCGACCCCGCCGCGCAGCCGCCTGCCGACCAGCTTCATGGCGTCGAACAGGTCGCGGGCGATGCCGGAACGGTCGAGGATCGCCGCCATCAGCACGAACATCGGCACCGAGACGAAGACGAAGGAGGTGACGAAGGAATAGACCCGGCTGGTGATCAGCGGCACCGCCATCGGTCCGAACCAGCCGAGCGCAAACACCAGGGCGACCAGCAGGGTGACGAAGGCGAGCGGCATGCCGGTCAGCAGCAGCAGGATCAGCAGGCCGAACATCACCATCGTGCCGTTGGCGATGCCGATTCCCTTCAGCGTGCCGAAGAAATCGAAGAGTTCCATCAGCTGCGGTCTCCGGCGTCCGAGGCCGGGCGCCGGACATGGTGCCAGGCGACGAAGAGGAACTGCACGGCGAGGATCGCCATGACGGCGAACAGGAACAGCTTGGTCCATGCCGGGAAGGGCGGATCCCAGACGCTGCCGGTGGTTTCGAAATGGATGTCGCCGTTGGGACGGAAGATCGCGCGCTCGACGGTCAGCCATGAGGCCCAGGCGAAGAACATCGCCGAGACGGATGACAAGAGCGCGATGATGATGTCGAGCGCCCGGCGCAGGCGCGGGCCGGCATTGTCGTAGATCAGCACGACCCGGATGTGGCTGTCCTTGGCGGCGCAATAGAGCCCGCCGAAGATGAAGGCGATGGAGCAGAGAAAGACAGTGGTCTCGTGCGCCCAGACGGTCGGCGCGGTGAAGACGTAGCGCAGGATGACTTCCTGGATCAGGATCACCATCGAGGCGACGATCGCCAGCGAGAACAGCAGTGCCCCGCGCGTGACCAGCCGGCCAAGAATGCCGGATTCCGCCGCGGACTTGGTGTTTCTCGAGGAGTTCTTGTTGTTGTCGTCGGTCATGGACGCTGGATATCCGTTACTGTCCGGGTACGGAAACGGGACGGCACGCCGGAGCGTACCGTCCCATGGCCGTCTTTGTCAGTCTTACTGCACCAGGCCGTTGTCCTTCAGGTACTTGGTCAGCACCTTGTAGACCTTCTGGGCGTTCGGCGACTTCGCCGCGACCTTCTCCCATTCGCCGATGGCGATGGCCCGGAACTTCGCGCGTTCCTCCGCCGGCCAGTCATGCACGGTGATGTTGCCGCTGGCCTTGGCTTCGGCAACCGCCTTGAGATCGCGTTCGCGAAGGGCGGCAACCTGGCTCTGGGCGAACTCGGCGACGCTGTCGGTGAAGGCCTTCTGGATGTCGGCCGGCAGCGAATCCCACTTCGCCTTGTTCATCGAGAACTCGATCAGCGGCATCGAGTGGAAGCCGGGATAGATCGGGTGCGGGGCGATCTTGTGCATGCCCTGGGAGTGGTTCGACGAGAACACCGTGTAATCGGCCGCGTCGATGACGCCCTTGTCGAGACCGGTGAAGACTTCCGCGCTCGGCAGGTTGACCGGGGCGGCGCCCGCGGCGGCGAAGACCTGCTGCACGAGACCTTCCGGCGCCCGCATCTTCAGGCCCTTGAGGTCGGCGACGCTGTCGAGCGGCACCTTGGAGACGAAGGCTTCAAGACCCGGCGTGGTCGGGCCGATGAAGTGGATGCCGTAGGGTTCCAGCAGTTCGTTCATCAGCTGGCGACCGCCACCCTTCTCCATGAAGTCGAACATCTGCTGCGGATCCGACCAGGCGCCGACCGGGTTGGCGATCAGGCTGAAGGCCGCATCCTTGCCGGCGAAGTAGGACGTGTCGGTGACGTGGCCGTCGAGAATGCCCGACGCGATGGCGTCCTGCGTCTCGTTGTGGGCAACGATCGAGGAGACGGGCAGCAGGTCGACCTTGACCCGGCCACCGGTCTTTTCCTCGAGCGCCTTCGCCCAGCCCTGCTGCAGGCCGTAGTTCGGGTTGCCCGTCGGATCGGCGGACTGGAACGTGAAGTTGAACTCTGCCGCATGGAGAGCGGCGGGGATGCTCATTGCCACGGCTGCGGCAATGGCCAGTTTCGACATCCTTCTGATCATGGTTTCCTCCTCTGGTTACTGATCGGTTCAGTCGATTTCTGCTGAGTGACCGCCGGCTCTTCCGGCCGGCGGCAGTACGCCAGGGCTTGCTCGACGATGTCGTCGAGGGTCCCGGCAATTGCGATCTCGATCACGTCTTCTTCGGGCGCGTGCGGTGGTTCGAGGTCGGTAAACTGGCTGTCGATGAGCGATACCGGCATGTAATGGCCCTGGCGGGCCAGCATCCGGTCACGGATCAGCTCGCGGGGGCCGACAAGATGGATGATGTCGAGCGGGCCGAGCCGGCGACGCATCAGGTCCCGGTAGCGCCGCTTGAGCGCGGAACAGGCGATGATCACCGGACCGGGCGAGGTGTCGGCGGCGGCGGCGCAGACCATGTCGAGCCACGGCCAGCGCATCGCGTCGTTCAGCGGCACGCCGTTCGACATCGCCTCGATATTGGCCTTGGGGTGATAGTCGTCCGCCTCGACGAAGGAGCCGCCGATGGCGTCGGCCAGCCGGACGGCGACCGTCGTCTTGCCGACGCCCGTCACACCCATGACCAGGATATGGCGCTGGTTGTCCCCCACGAAACCCGTCTCTCCCTGTACCGGTGATCGTTCCGGCTTGTTGTTATGTTAGCGCTAACATTATTCTTGAGTCTGGCGTGCGTCAAGGGCTCGGCATAGACTCATGAATAAGTTGGAGAAAAGCCGTTAATGGCCGAATTCAAGAAAGCAACACTCGCCGATGTGGCCGCCGAAGTCGGTGTCAGCGCTATCACGATCTCGCGTGCCTTGCGGACGCCGGAGAAGGTTTCCGAATCGCTGCGCCAGCGTATCGCCGTGGCAATCGACCGGCTTGGGTACCATCCGGATGCGGCGGCGCGTGCGCTCGCCTCGAAGCGCACCAACGTCATCGGCGTCATCATCCCGTCGATCACCAACAACGTCTTCTCCGACGTGCTGCACGGCATCTACGAGGCGCTGGAGGGCTCCGCCTTCGACATCCAGCTCGCCAATTACCGCTATTCGCCCCTGAAGGAGGAACAGCTGCTGCGCATCTTCCTCGGCCAGAAGCCGGCCGGCCTGGTGATCGCCGGGATCGACCAGACCGAGGCGGCGCGCGCGATGCTGGAACGGGCGCCCTGCCCGGTCGTTCAGATCATGGAAATTTCCCGGGATCCCGTGGACATGCTGGTCGGCTTCTCGCATTCGGATGCCGCCGCCGCGGCCACCCGCCACCTGGTCGACCAGGGCTACCGCGCGCCGGGCTTTCTCGGCGCCCGCATGGACCCGCGCAGCCAGCGCCGGTTCCAGGGTTTCCGGACGGCGGCGATGGAGGCCGGCATCTATGACGACCGGCGGGTCTTCACCACGCAGCGTGCCTCGACAATCACCCTCGGCGGCCAGTTGCTGGCCGAGCTCCTGGAGCGCGCGCCGGAGACCGATTCCGTCTTCTGCAACAATGACGACCTGGCGCTCGGCGTCCTGTTCGAGGCGCAACGCCGACGGCTGGCGGTGCCCGGGCAACTCGGCATCTGCGGCTTCAACGACTTCGAGATGATGGCGTCAGCCTGTCCAGCCATCACCAGCGTGCGCACCTTCCGCGAGGAGATGGGCGGGCGCGCCATCGCCATGCTGGCGGCGGCCATCGGCGGTGAACACCCGGCTGAACCGATCGTCGACCTCGGCTTCGAGGTCCGCCCGCGGGAAAGCACCGCGCGGGTCTGACCGGCAGCGCCCGGTCAGGGCTGGAAAACTCTCCGTGTCTGCGGATAATCGGCTGACCTCCGCACCCACAGAGAGACCATCATGCCCGATGCCGGCGCGCCCTACAGCCACCAGACCATGTTCCCGCTCTCCGGGGACACGACCAGCTACCGCAAGCTGACCTCCGATTTCGTCCGCGAGGTCGAGTTCAACGGGCGGCGCGAACTGCAGGTCGAACCGGAGGGCATCACCCTGCTGACCCGGCAGGCTTTCCACGATTGCTCGCACCTGATGCGCTCGGCGCACCTGCAGAGCCTGCGCAACATCATCGACGATCCGGAGGCCAGCGCCAACGACCGGTTCGTCGCCTTCGACATGCTGAAGAACGCCGCCATCGCGTCCGCCGGCGTGCTGCCGATCTGCCAGGATACCGGCACCGCGACGGTGATCGCGCGCAAGGGCCAGTCGGTCTGGACCGGCGCCGACGACGAGGCGGCGATCGCGCTCGGCGCCATGCGCAGCTACACCGAGGACAATCTGCGCTACAGCCAGGTCTCGCCGCTCGACATGTTCACGGAAGCCAATACCGGCAACAACATGCCGGCGCAGATCGAGATCCATGCCGATACCGGCGAGGATTACCGCTTCCTGTTCATCGCCAAGGGCGGCGGCTCGTCGAACAAGAGCTTCCTCTACCAGGAGAACAAGGCGCTGCTGACCCCCGAGCGGCTGACCGCCTTCATCGACGAGAAGCTGCGCACCATCGGCACCGCAGCCTGTCCGCCCTATCACCTCGCGGTGGTGATCGGCGGCACCTCGCCGGAACTGACCATGAAGACGGTGAAGATGGCCTCGACCCGCTATTACGACGGCCTGCCCACCGAGGGCGGCTCCACCGGCCACGCCTACCGCGACCTCGAATGGGAGGCGCGTATCCAGAAGATGTCGCAGGATCTCGGTATCGGGGCGCAGTTCGGCGGCAAGTATTTCTGCCACGATGTCCGCGTCATCCGCCTGCCGCGCCACGGCGGTTCCTGCCCGGTCGGCATCGGCATGTCCTGCTCGGCGGACCGCCAGGCGCTGGGGAAGATCACCCGCGACGGCATCTTCCTCGAGGCGCTGGAGACCGACCCGGCGAAATACCTGCCGGAAGTGACGACGGAAATGCTGGGCGGCGAGGCGGTGAAGATCGACCTCAACCGCCCGATGGCCGAGGTGCTGGCCGAGCTTTCGCAATACCCGGTAAAGACCCGGCTGTCGCTCACCGGCACGCTGGTCGTCGCCCGCGACATCGCCCATGCAAGGATCAAGGACCGCCTCGATGCGGGCCAGCCGATGCCGGACTACCTGAAGAACCACCCCGTCTACTACGCCGGCCCGGCGAAGACGCCGGCGGGCTACGCGTCCGGCTCCTTCGGGCCGACCTCGGCGCAACGCATGGATTCCTATATCGACCAGTTCCAGGCGGCGGGCGGTTCGCTGGTGATGCTGTCGAAGGGCAACCGGGCGGCCTCGGTGACGCGGGCCTGCAAGAGGCATGGCGGCTTCTATCTCGGCTCCATCGGCGGGCCGGCGGCCCGGCTTGCCAAGGACTGCATCCGCAAGGTCGAGGTGCTGGATTACGAGGATCTCGGCATGGAGGCGGTCTGGCGCATCGAGGTCGAGGATTTCCCCGCCTTCATCGTCATCGACGACAAGGGCAACGATTTCTTCCGGGAGTTCATTCCCGGATAGGCTTCGCGCGACACCGGTGGCGGTGGAAATCCGTGCCGGAATGTCGATAATGCGCCCATCGGAACCCGATCGCCCCGAGACCAGAACCAGAGAGGCCCCCCATGCCCGACGCCGGCAACCAGTTTTCGCACCAGACCATGTTCCCGATGGGCAAGGATTCCACGCCCTACCGCAAGATCACGTCGGATCATGTTCGCGAGGTCGAGTTCGACGGCCGCAAGGTTCTCAAGGTCGAGCCGGAAGCGCTGACCCAACTCACCCGCGAGGCGTTCCACGACATCTCCCACCTGCTGCGCCCGGCCCATCTCGAGAGCCTCGCCAATATCCTCAAGGACCCGGAAGCCAGCGGGAACGACAAGTTCGTCGCCTTCGACCTGCTGAAGAACGCCAACATCGCGGCGGCCGGCGTGCTGCCGATGTGCCAGGACACCGGCACCGCCATCGTCATGGGCAAGAAGGGGCAGGGGGTCTGGACCGGCTTCGACGACGAGGAGGCCATCGCCCGCGGGGTGATGAAGAGCTTCACCGAGGACAATTTGCGCTACAGCCAGGTCGCACCCCTCGACATGTTCACCGAGAAGAACACCGGCAACAACCTGCCGGCGCAGATCGAGATCTATGCCGACCAGGGCGATGCCTACAAGTTCCTGTTCATGGCCAAGGGCGGCGGTTCGGCCAACAAGAGCTTCCTCTACCAGGAGACCAAGGCGCTCTTGAACCCGGAACGGCTCGCCGCCTTCATCGATGAGAAGATGCGCACGCTGGGCACGTCCGCCTGTCCGCCCTACCACCTCGCCATCGTCATCGGCGGCACCTCGGCGGAACTCACCATGAAGACGGTGAAGCTCGCCTCGGCCAAGTATCTCGACAACCTGCCGACCGCGGGCGGCGAGGGCGGCCACGCCTACCGCGATCTCGAATGGGAGGCGAAGGTGCTGGAGATGTCGCAGGCGCTCGGCATCGGGGCGCAGTTCGGCGGCAAGTATTTCTGCCATGACGTCCGCGTCATCCGCCTGCCGCGCCACGGCGCCAGCTGCCCGGTCGGCATCGGCGTGTCCTGCTCGGCGGACCGCCAGGCCATCGGCAAGATCACCCGCGACGGCGTATTCCTGGAGCAGCTTGAGACCGACCCGTCGAAATATCTGCCGGAGATCACCGACGATATCCTCGGCGGCGACGTGGTCGAGATCGACCTGGCGAAGCCGATGCCGGAAATCCTCAAGCAGCTCTCGCAATGCCCGGTGAAGACCCGGCTCTCGCTCACCGGCACGCTGATCGTCGCCCGCGACATCGCGCATGCGAAGATCAAGGACCGCCTCGATGCGGGCGAGCCGATGCCGGACTACCTCAAGAATCACCCCGTCTATTACGCCGGCCCGGCGAAGACGCCCGCAGGCTATGCCTCGGGCTCCTTCGGCCCGACCACGGCCGGGCGCATGGACGCCTATGTCGAGCAGTTCCAGGCCGCCGGCGGCTCCATGGTGATGCTGGCCAAGGGCAACCGCTCGGCGGCGGTGACGCGGGCCTGCAAGACCCACGGCGGCTTCTATCTCGGCTCCGTCGGCGGTCCGGCCGCAAGACTCGCGCTGGACTGCATCACCAAGGTGGAGCAGGTCGAATATCCCGAGCTCGGCATGGAAGCGGTCTGGAAGATCGAGGTGAAGGATTTCCCGGCCTTCATCGTCGTCGACGACAAGGGCAACGACTTCTTCCGCGAATTCATGAAGCCCTGACCTGAGGGGGCGCGGACCGGTGCAGGGGGAAACCTCGGGGGAAGGCCGGTTCGCCCGCCTCGCCGTGATTGCGGCGGGGATAGGCTTTCCGCTGGCGGTGGTGTTGTGGGCCTCGTTCTCAGGACGTTGGCTGGAGGTGATCTCCGAGCCGCTGGCGCGGAACGGGCTGGCGGCCGGGTTGTTCGTGCTAGCCGGGCTGGCGCTGTCGAAATTCACATGGCGGATCGCCCCGGCCATCGGCCGGCTGGATGCGTGGCTTTCCGGACAGAAGCATTTCGACATTGTGGTGACATGCGCTGGGTTGCCCGGCTACATGATCCTGATGGTCGCGCCGGTCTTCGGACCATGGCTGACAACGGACAGCTGGCACTATCTCGGATGGGCGGCATGGCGGCCGGCGGGCTATCCGCTGATTCTCTGGGTCACGGCGACCTTCGACCCGTCCCTGAAGCTCGCCATGGCAGCGCAGCTGATCGCGACCTTTTTCGCGGCGCTGATGCTGGCGCGGACAATCCGGCGTCTGGTCGGGGGCCCGGCAGGGCTGGCGGTCGGCGTGATGCTGATGACATCGCTGCCGTTCCTCTACAACGTCAATGTCATCCTCTCGGACCAGCTGTTCATCTGCGTCGTGGCCGCGATCCTGATCGTCGCACTGAAGTACCTTGAGAAGACCGGTCTGCCCAGACTCGCAATCCTCTGGTTGCTGGTGCTGTTCGCCGTCCTGTTGCGACCGGTCGGCGTGACGCTGATTGTCCCCATAGCCTTTCTGATCTGGTTGAAATCGCCGGGCTGGAAGGCGGCGATCCTGAGCATCGCTGCACCGGCCGTCGCCATCCTGCTTCTCGTCTCCGCGTCCAACGTCCTGCTGTTCGGTTTCTTCCGGCCATTTGCGCTCGGGGGGACCGCCCAGGTTGCCGGGACATGGTGCCTGTCCGGGGCGGCTGCGCCGTCGGGCGACCTGGAACGGAAACTGGCCCCCATCGGCCAGTCGCTCTGCATGAAACTGGCAGCAGCGGACAGCGAGGCGGCTTGGTTCCAGACCGCCCAGACCGCCACGACCGAGGCGGTTTCCTCGGGCATCATCGCGACACAGCAGCATATCCGGGAAACCCTGCCCGACAGTCTCGTCACCCCCGGCGCGGGACATCTGCGCATGTACCTGCAGCGTGAAAATTACCGTCTCGGCGATGCAGCCATCGAGGGGATGGCCGGAAACTGGTCTGATGGCCCGCGCTTCTGGCCGGCCACCAACGACCTGCTGGCGGAAATCGCCGGCCGCCGCATCGCCGCCGCGCCGGTCGAGTACGGCATCCAGTCCCTGCGGCGGATGGCCTCCGGCTGGCTGGAGGTGATCCCGGTTTTCTCCGCGGAGCGCAATCTCGGTCCGCAGACGGTCTTCGACATCGAGGCGAACCAGACCCGGTTCCGGCGCGCCATACCCGCGGACTGGTGGGACTTCCCGCCGGTCAGCATGGCGGTTCCCGCCCTCGACCTTCTCGCCGCCCCCGGCTACCTCCTCGTCCGCCACCTGTTCCTGCCGGCGCTGGTGCTGGTGCTGGGAATCTGGACGCTGGCCGCGGCCATCCGCCGCCGCCTCGGCGGTCTGGCGATCCCGTCGGCGCTCGGCATCGCGGCGTTCTCCGCCCTGTTCCTGTTCACCTATCACGGCGCGGTGGCGGCCTCTGCCGTGATGATCCCGCGCCTTGCCGCGCCGGGCATCGCGCCGGCCTGGGTGGTCGTCGCCTGCGGTCTCTGGTATCTCCTGATGCGGGGCAGCAAGAGGGGCGAAACTGATGGCGATCGAATTCCTCACTGACGGGCGCAAGGATGCCGACCGCATCCTGGTCCTCGCCCACGGCGCGGGTGCCGCCATGGACAGCGATTTCATGAATGTCATGGCGAAGGGCCTCGCGGGCGAGGGCATCCATGTCGTCCGCTTCGAGTTCCCCTACATGGCGAAACGCCGCGCAGGCGGTTCCAAGTCGCCGCCGGACCGCGCTCCGGTGCTGCTCGATTGCTGGCGCGCGGTCGCGAAGGAGTTCGATCCGGCGAAGACGCTGATCGGCGGCAAGTCGCTCGGCGGGCGCATCGCCTCGATGATCGCCGACGAGACGAAGATACGTGGCCTGGTCTGCCTCGGCTACCCGTTCCACGCGCCCGGCAAGCCGCTCGGCACCCGGCTCGACCACATGAGGAAGATCCGCACGAAAACCCTGATCTGCCAGGGCGAACGCGACCCCTTCGGGACGAAGGAAGAGGTGCAGCAATACGAACTGCCCGCGACCGTCCGCGTGGACTGGCTGCCCGACGGCGACCATTCCTTCAGGCCACGCAAGACCAGCGGCTACTCGGAAGCGGGCAACCTGGAGAAGGCGGTGCAGACGGTCGCGGCCTTCGTGCATCGGGTCTAGGCGAAGATTGCTCAGAAAATCTGCGTCGGGATCAGGGATGACTGCTGTGCTTCAGCCTGTGTCTCCAGACGAAAAGGATGTATGTCAGAATCAACACCACGAGATTCTGTAAGGTCTCGACGAGTATTCCCGGCAACACCACAGACCACAGATCCAGCGACAGCTTCCCGTGGATTCCGATGGCAACGTGTCTGGAATAAAGTTCGTTCGATATTCCAAGATAGGCTTCAGCTGGCGGACCATAGAACAAAATAAATATTAGAACATCAAATATGGATATTGTGAAAAATAGTATAATCGAGCCCCTGGGTCCGAATTCATTTTTGAATGTCATCAAGTAAACGGACGCAACAATAAACCCATCAACCTCTCTCGTTAATCCGCCATCATGTTTCAGGAAATCCGGCAACAGAGGTGTAACCAGAACCCAGATAAAAACTATGAGAAGGAATATCACGTGCAGAGAGCTTAGATCAGGTGCCGGAGCGGAAGACTTTCCGTTCATATCCATTAACCTGCTCTCCCTAGACGGACTTCTTTCTCCAGCTATCTCACGACCGCCATCTCAGGAAATACCGTTCCGCCTTGCCGATCAGGGTTGCCACGATCAGGCCGATGACGGAGAGGATGGCGACGCCGGCGATCAGCTGGTCGGTGGCCATCAGGTTGCCGGCCGAGAGCACGTAGGCGCCGACGCCGTATTCCGCGCCGATCATCTCCGCGGCGACCAGCAGGATGATGGCGATCGAGGCCGAGATGCGGAAGCTCGACAGGATCGCCGGCAGGGCGCCTGGCAGGATGATCTTGCGGACGATGGAAAACCAGCTCAGCCCGAAGGACTGCGCCATGCGGATCAGCGTGCGGTCGACATTGTCGACGCCGCCGAAGGTGCCGATCACCGTCGGGAAGAAGACCCCGAACAGGATGGTGGCCACTTTCGAGCCCTCGCCGATGCCGAACCAGATGATGAACAGCGGCAAGAGCGCGATCTTCGGGATCGGGAAGATCGCCGAGACCACCGGCACCAGCCCGGCGCGTGCGATCGAGAACAGCCCGATGATGACACCGACAACCAGTCCGAGCACTGTGCCGAAGCCCCATCCCAGCACGAGCCGGTAGAGCGAGGCCTCGAGATGGACCCAGAGATTGCCGGTCTCGACCAGGTCCTCGATCGCGCCCCAGGCCTCCGACGGCGCCGGCATGAAGAGCGAGGGGATCCAGCCCGTGCGTGAGCCGATCTCCCAGAAGGCGAGGATCAGAGCGAAGGCGACGAGGCCGGCGGCGCGCACCGGTTTCGGCTTGAACCCGCCGCCGCGGAAGGTGACGGGACGCACGGGGGGATTGCCGTCAGGCATCGGTCAGCTCCATGTCGGCGGCCAGCGCTTCGTCGCGCATCAGGTCCCACAGCCGCTTCTGCTGGCGCTCGAGATCGACATCGCCGATCTGCCGCTCGGCGATCGGCCGCTCGATCTCGATGATCTCCCTGATCCGGCCCGGCCGTCGCGACAGCACCACCACCTTGTGGCCGAGGCGCACTGCCTCGTTGAGATTGTGGGTGACGTAGACCGCCGTGAATTGCTCGCGGGTCCAGAGCTGGACGAGATCGTCCATGAGGAGTTCGCGGGTCTGGCTGTCGAGCGCCGAGAGCGGCTCGTCCATCAGCATCACGTCCGGCGAGACGGCGAGCGCGCGGGCGATGGCGACGCGCTGCTTCATGCCGCCGGAAAGCTGGCGCGGATAGGCCTTGCGGAAATCGGCGAGTTTTGTGCGGGCCAGCACGTCGGCGACGATCTCCTCCTGCCGGCCGGCGGGCAGGCGGTGATCCTCGAGCACGAGGCTGACATTGCCCTCCACCGTGCGCCAGGGCAGCAGCGCGAAATCCTGGAAGATGTAGGTAAGCGGGTTGAGCGAACCCGCCGGCGGATCGCCGATCTGCAGCACCTGGCCGGAGGTCGGAAGCTCGAGCCCGCCGATCATCCGGAGCAAAGTCGACTTGCCACAGCCGGACGGGCCGATGACGCAGACGATCTGGCCCTGTTCGATCGTCAAATCGATGCCGTCCAGCACCTTCATGCCGGAATAGGCGTGCGACAGATTGTCGATCTGGAGATTCATGCGGGGCGATCCCGGTCTTCTGTAAAGCAAAGCCCCGCCGGAAAGTCTGTCTCCGGCGGGGTGCTATGGTGTCACGATCGGATCAGTAGGTCTCGACGAAGCTCGTGTCGACCACCTGTTCGATCTTGAACTCGCCCGGGATCAGCCCTTCGGACTGGAACCACTTGAGCTGGCGGTCAAGGTCCGTGAGATGCATGCGCGCGCCCTCGTTGAGGTACATGGAACCGGCCTTGATCGACGGTGCGGCCTTTTCCAGCGGCTGGTCGTTGTAGACATATTTGTGGATCATCGCGACGATCGCGTCGACTTCGGCCGGGTCGGCCTTCGGATCGAGCATGACGCGGTTGAACTCGGCGATACCCTTGGCATAGGCGCCGACGAAACGCTTCACGAGGTCCGGATTGCCGTTGATCACCTTGCCGGAGGCGGCGAGGACCGAGATCTGGTAGCCGTCGGCATAATCGTTCAGCCAGCCGAGGAGCTTGGCGCTGCCGCCGTCGGCCAGCGGCTTGGCGATATGCGGCACCATGATCATCAGATCGACCTGGCCCGACTTGAGCGCGCCGATCATCGAACCGACCTTCTGCAGCGGGGTCAGTTTCAGGTCGGCGAGCTTGAAGCCGTTGGCGTCGGCGATCAGCGACGACATGTAGTGGAAGGTCGAGCCGATCTGGGTCAGCGCAACCGAATGGCCGGGCATCTTGTCGACCGAGGTGAGGCCGGCTTCATAGGCCTGGTTGGAGGCGAGGATGGCCATGCCGTCGATTCCGGTCTTCTCGCTCAGCACGCCGCCGATCGCCTTGATGGCGTCCTTGGCGGCGAGGTTGACGAAGCCGCCGGTCATCCCGGCGATGCCGAAATCGGTGTCGCCGGAGGCCATGGAAACGGCGATCGGCTGGGCGGCCTGGAAGAACACGAACTCCGGATCGATGCCGGCGTCCTTGAAATAGCCCTTCTCGGCAGCGATGAAGCCGCCGGCATGCGAGGTGAAGCGCAGCGCGCCGATCTTCACCTTGTCCTCGGCGATGGCGCCCTGCAGGCCGGCGACCAGCGTCGCGGCGGCAACCGCACCGGCCAGCAGGCCGCGTTTGGATATCGTCATGGTCATGTC
>JAVKCR010000347.1:0-5147 GCA_040222645.1 Rhodospirillales bacterium | reverse complement strand
CTGCTACCGGGCCTGGCTGGCCGCCAAGGGTGACAGGCTGGCTCCGAGCGCCGTCGATGTGGACGATGTCCCGAAATCGGTGCTTTCCTACGTGATGCTCCTCGACTACCTGCCCGAAGAGAACGATGTCGAGGTGCGGATCGCCGGGAATTATGTCGGGGAGCGGACGACCGACGAGCACGGTGGGCGGCGCCTGCGCGACTATTTCTGTGACGCGGATGCCGAAACGGTCTTCGCCAGCATGAAGCGCGTGGCGACGACCGGATTACCAAGCCTCGCCGCTCGAGCCTATGTCACGATAGAAGGCAGGGAATACAGCTATGTGCGCATCATTCTCCCGCTATCCGCCAACGGCCGGACCGTGACCGGATTCTTCAAGACGATCGAGCCTTCCTCCCTGGATATCCGCTAGGCCGGCAGATTCCGTGACCTGATTGCCTGATCAAGCCAGGCGCCACCGACAGCGAGGCGACGGACAAACGGAATCGCAGCCGCCGGGAAAGGCATATGCCGGTTTGACAGTCGATGCTGACGGCATACGATTTCGATGGGGAAGCTGTTAACCCGCCGGGCGTCTGACCGGTCTGGACCGGATCGACCGATGAAATGTCTGCCCCTCCTTCTAGCCATATTGTCGCTGGTCGCAACGGGACCCGCGCGTGCACAGTCCGGGCCGGACCGCGTCGTGCTGCAACTGAAATGGCTGCACCAGTTCCAGTTCGCCGGCTATTACGCCGCTATCGAGAAAGGCTTCTACCGCGAAGCCGGCCTCGAAGTCGAACTCCGGGAAGCCAAGACCGGCATGGACCCGATGGCCGAAGTCATCGCCGGGCGGGCGGATTTCGGGGTCGGGACCACCGACATCCTCTTGATGCGCGACCGGGGCGAGCCGGTGGTCGTGCTGGCCGCGATCATGCAGCATTCGCCGCTGGCGCTGATGACGCGCCGCGACGGCGGCCGGCGCAACATCCACCAGCTTGCCGCCGGGCGGCTGATGATAGAACCGCACAGCGCCGAACTGTTCGCCTATTTCACCCGCGAGGGCATCGACGTCTCGAAGCTCGACCTGGTCGAGCATGATTTCGATGTCGGCAGGGTGCTCGACGGGACAATCGACGCCATGTCGGTCTACTCGACGGACGAGCCCTGGCGGATGCAGGTCCAAGCAGTCGATTACACCCTGTTCCGGCCGGTCGACAGCGGCATCGATTTCTACGGCGACAACCTGTTCACCACCGAAACGCAGATCGACGACCATCCCGACCGGGTCGATGCCTTTCTCGCGGCCTCCCTGAAGGGGTGGGAATACGCCATGCGCCACCCGGAAGAGATCGCGCAACTGATCGTCGACCGCTATTCGGATCGCAAGGGTCTCGACTGGCTGCTGTTCGAGGCGAAGGGCATGCAGGAGATCATGCAGCCGGAGGTGGTCTCCATCGGCTATCTCAATGCCGACCGCTGGCAGCGGATTGCCGAGATATACACCGAACTGGGCTACATATCCTCGCCGCCGGATACCGCCGACTACCTGTACGATCCGGAGTCCGAAACCGGCGCATTCCTGCTCAGGATCCTCGTTCCGCTTTTGCTGGCGCTGGCCGTGACCGCCCTCATCACGATCTGGTACATGCGTCACAACCGCCGACTGCGGCGCGAGATCGACGAACGCATCGCCGCCCAGGACCGGCTCGAGGAAACCGGCCGCCAGAAGGACATGCTGCTCTCGATCGTCGGCCACGATTTGCGCACCCCCTTCAACATCCTGCTGGTCTATGGCGAGATGCTGGCGAAGGACGCCGCGACCATGGACCGCGAACGCCTCACCCGGATCGGCCAGGCTGTCCGCGACGCCTCGGCGAGCGCCTTCGCCCTGCTCAACAACCTGATGGACTGGGCGACGCTGCAAACCGGCATGCGTTCCGCCGTGACCCGGCAGGCGGGCCTGGCGCAGATCGCCGCCGCCGCGATCGAGATGCAGCGTCCGATCGCCGATACCAAGAAGATCGCGATCGAGGAGGATACCGGCCCAGACCATACCGCGTACTGCGACCCCGTCATGATCGAGACCGTGGTGCGCAACCTGATCGGCAACGCGCTGAAATTCACCCGGCCGGGCGGCACCGTCACCGTGCGCAGCCGCCTCGCCGGCGACCGGGCGGAGATCGTGGTCACCGACAACGGCGTCGGCATGGATCCGGACACGCTGGAGGCCGTGTTCACCGGCAACATGGCGACATCCTTGCGCGGCACCGAGGGAGAAAAGGGTACCGGCATCGGCCTCAGCCTCTGCCGCCAGCTCGTCGATGCGAATGACGGCACCCTCGTCGCCGAGAGCCGGCCGGGCGCCGGCACGACGGTTGTCGTCAGCCTGCCGCGGGAATGAGAGCGCCGTGACGAGCGGGCGGGCGGCGGTTATCCTCCGCCGCAACAGACAACCGGAGGAAACGATGAAATTCTGCGTCAGCAAGGCGAACGAGGGCGGCTTCGAGCATGACGGGCTCAGGTCCTTCTTCGAATACCGCGATCTCGGCATTCGCGAAGCCAGCGGCGGGCGATACCTGGCGCATGTCATCCGCGCCCGCGAAGCCTGCACCGACGGCACCGGCTACCATCGACACGACCTCGACTTCCAGATGTTCTACGTGCTGAAAGGCAATGTGAAGTTCCGCTACGAGGGCGAAGGCGAGTTCGATCTCGTCGCCGGCGATTGCGTGCACCAGCCGCCCGGCATCCGCCATGAACTGATGAGCTGTTCCGACGATTGCGAGCTGCTCGAGATTACCTCCCCCGCTGACTTCGGAACCGACGATGCCTGATCTCACCAGCCTGCCGACCCCCTCGCTGCTGCTCGACCGCGTGCGGCTGGAAACCAACGTCGCCCGGATGGCGGCGCGTGCGGCCGACCTCGGCGTCAGGCTGCGTCCGCATCTCAAGACGTCGAAATGCGCCGATGTCGCGCGTATCGCGACCCGCGGCCAGTTCGGGGGCGTAACCGTCTCGACGCTCAGGGAAGCCGACCATTTCCTCTCCAGCGGATTCCGCGACATGACCTACGCGGTCGGCATCGCGGCCTCCAAGCTCGACCAGGTCGCCGCCCTGATGGATCGCGGCGCCGATATCGGCATCCTCGTCGACGAGGTCGAGACCGCCCGCGCCATCGCCGCGCACGGCCATGCCTTCAGCGTTCATATCGAGATCGATACCGGTGGCGAGCGGGGCGGCGTATTCGCCGACGACCCGGCCCTGCCGGAAATCGTCAGGGCGCTGGCGGCCGGACCCGCGGTGGAGATCCGCGGCGTGCTGGCCCATGCCGGCCATTCCTACGGCGTCGCCGACATGGCCGGTGTCGAACGGATCGCAGAGGAGGAGCGCGCGGGCGCCGTTGCCGCCGCAGCGGTGGTGCGTGCGCTCGGCCATGACTGCCCGGTGGTCAGCGTCGGCTCGACGCCCACGGCGCTGCATGCCCGCCATCTCGACGGGGTGAACGAGATGCGCCCCGGCGTCTACATGTTCGGCGACCTTTTCCAGGCCGGCATCGGCAGTTGCGGCTTCGACGATCTCGCGGTCAGCGTGCTGGCGACCGTGATTCGCCACCGCAAGCCGGAAAACCGGCTATTGGTCGATGCCGGCGGCCTCGCGCTCTCCAAGGACCGCTCGACGGCGAAGCTGCCGCGCGACCTGGGCTACGGCGTGGTGGTGGAGGCGCCGGAGATGATCGTCGCCGACGTGCACCAGGAGCACGGCATCATCGAAAGCGGGAGCCCGATCGATTTCGACGCCTTCCCGGTCGGCAGCCGGATCAGGATCCTGCCCAACCATGTCTGCATGACGGCGGCGGCCTATGACCGCTACCATGTGCTTGAGAATGGCCGGGTTGCCGGGGAATGGATGAGGGTGAACGGCTGGTAGGGCTCAGAAAGCCGGCAGGCCCTCGACCGGGCAATCGCCCGTCGTATAGGCGCGGGTCAGCCGGCAGCCGGTATCCATGCGGATCACGACCCGGCTCGATTCCGGGCAGGATTTCAGCTTAACCGCCTGTTCGTAGCCGACGATATGTTCATCGTTCGGTCCGATTTCGTAGACCGGCACGTAGCCGTATTTCTCCGCCGATCCCGGTTTCACACCGAAGAAGGCGAGATAGGCGTCGGTTCTCGCCCGGCACTGGTTCTGCGGGTCGCCCGGCGGCAATTGCGCCTGCGTGGCGGCGCGCGTCGCCGGGTGGCTTTCGAACCCGGTGCAGCCGGCGGCGATCAGCAGCAGGACAATGGATGCCACGCGAATCATTTCGTTACCTTGATACTCTGATCGGTCGGCTGAATGCGGGTCCGCGCCAGGCATTCCTCGCCGGGAAGGGTTTGCTGACCGTTCCGGCAATCGCCGTTGATGGCGACGATGCGGCCATCGCCGATATTTGCGCAAGGCTCGTCGCGGATGGTGCGGTTGATGATGAGGCTGCTCTGGGGCACCAGCGCGGGGAAGCGGAAACCGACATCGCGTTTCCAGGCCGGCGCGGAGCCGGAGAACATGATGGAGGGCTCGAACCCGCGCAGCCGTTCCTCGGTCACGTTGGTCGCCTCCATCTCGATCCAGCAGCCGAGCCGGCCATCCTCCACCCGGGTTATCCGGATCAGCACCACCGGCGGCAGGTCGTCCTGTGGCGTTGCGTCCTCGAACAACCAGGTGCCGTCATCCTTGAGAAGCACCCGCCGGCCATCGTCGGTGATCGCGATGCGGTCGCCAAGTGCGGGGAAGGATGCGAAAAGTACGGCGATGGTCAGGATGGCAGCGTGAAATTTCGACATGCGTAACGTGTGCCTTCTGGTGAACCGGATCGGGGAGCATAGCGCCAAAGGCGCAGCCTTGAATTGATATAATCAGGATTACGGCGCGTTACAGGGCTACCTTCTGCCGGCGGTCGCGTTCGCTGGCGCTTTTCAGCTGGCCGCAGGCGGCGAGGATGTCACGTCCCCGCGGCACCCGGATCGGCGCCGAATAGCCGCCGTCATTCACGATGCGGGCGAAAGAATGCATCCGGTTGTTCGAGGAACATTCGTAGGCAGCCCCCGGCCAGGCGTTGAACGGGATCAGGTTGACCTTCGCCGGGATACCCTCCAGCAGGCGGACCAGTTCGCGGGCGTCGGCATCGG
>JAVKCR010000346.1:0-1233 GCA_040222645.1 Rhodospirillales bacterium | reverse complement strand
CCACCCCGCAGGTCCGCGCCTTCAACGAGCGCGCCGCGATCAATGCGCCGATCCAGGGATCCGCCGCCGACATTATCCGCCGCGCCATGGTGCGGATGGAACCGGCGCTCGAGAAGGCCGGCAAGAAGGCCCGCATGCTGTTGCAGGTGCATGACGAACTGATTTTCGAGACTGCCGAGGCCGACGCCGGATCGATCATTCTGGTGATTGTCGAAGTCATGGAAAACGCCGCCATGCCGGCGGTCGATATGGCGGTACCGCTGAAGGTAGACGCCCGCGCGGCCCTGAACTGGGACGAGGCGCACTGAGGGCGATCCGAACCGTCGTGCAGACCTTCCGGGAATCACTGCCCCAAGGCGCGCGCCTGATGCCGTGATCGGTGCATTTTTCCCGCCCGACAGGTGGCAGTGGAAATAAGCCGCCATTCGGCTTAGCCTGCCGCCTCAATCGCAATGGCTGAACAGCGGGTGAGGGCAAATGAGGTGCATTAACAGCGTACAGGGCAGCAGCGCTCCGGCTAATGCGATCAGCCTTTCCGCCAATGGCCTTGGCCTGAGGAGCGGGCTGCTTCGCGGTTCAAGCGAGGACGGCGATACAGATGCGGCGATCCGCCTGTCGTTCGACCAGCCGGCGGGGCGGGGCGAGATCGGCTTTTACGAGTTCGATCCGGATTTCAACATCATCGTCAGCGACTGCTTCTGGCGCCAGGACGGCTTCGTGAAATATGCCGGAGAAGGATGGATCCGGTTCAATTTCTGTCTCGATGCCAAAGCCGCTTTCGATTTCGAAGAACTCGGCCGGTTCGAGCTGCGCGGCCAGGAGCTCAGGGTGTTCCACCAGCCCGAAGGGATGGATTGCGGGCATCATATTTTTGGCAATGGCAGGTCCGTATGCGTGACGATCTCGGTCAGGCGCGCCTATCTCGGCAAGCTTCTTGGGACCCGGGACAACCGGTTCCTCGAAAGCGCGGAACAGACAGGCGGGGACGGCTTCTTCTTTCAGCGCTACGAGATGGATCCGGCGTCGCTGCGCGCGGTGGCCGACATGCTGACGATGAAACACCGCGGAACCCTGCGGCTCATCTACGCCAAGGCCAAATCGGAGGAACTGCTTGTCAATGCGCTGTCGTTTGCCGGCCGTGGGGAGAGGGCAAGCCCGCGCATCCGGCTGGGAGAGCGAGACCGGACCCGGATCCTGCAGGTGCGCGAAATGCTCGACGAGACGTTCGCCAAG
>JAVKCR010000345.1:0-4910 GCA_040222645.1 Rhodospirillales bacterium | reverse complement strand
CGACGCGCCGCATCGACATTCCGACCATGTGCGTTGTCGGGACCGATGACGGCGCGACGACACCGGCGATGGTGCGCACGCTCGCCGACCTGATCGATGGCTGCCGCTTCGAGACCATCGAGGGAGTCGGCCATCTGCCCTGCCTTGAGCAGCCGGACGTGCTGGCCGGCCTGATCAACGATTTCCTGAAGGAGAACGACCTTGTCTGACGACAAATTCGCCGCCGGCATGAAGGTGCGTCGCGAGGTGCTGGGCGATGCGCATGTCGACCGCGCGGAATCCCGCAAGACCGCCTTCGACGTGGATTTCCAGACCTTCATCACCGAGGGCGCCTGGGGATCGGTCTGGACCCGGCCCGGCCTCGACCGGCCGACGCGCTCGCTGCTCACCCTGGTGATCCTGGCGAGTCTCGGTCACTGGGAGGAATTCGCGATGCATATCCGCGCCAGCCGCAATACCGGGGCCAGCGTCGAGGACATCAAGGAAGCGATGTTCCATGTCGCAATCTATGCCGGGGTACCGGCGGCCAACCGTGCCATCGCCATCGCCAAGGAAGAACTCGGCATCGTTCCGGAAACCGCCGAGGCCTGAGCAGGTCCCGGCGGTCGCATTTCAGGTCAGTTCAGGAAGTCCTGGAAGGTCCGCGGCGCCGGGGAGACCACGATGGGGTTCGCCCGGGTCAGTTCGAGCACGGCAAGGCCGCGTTCGGAGCGGCCGCCCGGCAGGAAGCGGAACAGGCCGTCGGTGCCCTGGAAGCCGGTCGGCGTGGTCAGCGTTCCGGCATCGAACTTCGGGCCGCCCTCCGCCTGCGCCAGAACTGCCGCCAGCGCGGTGGCGTCATAGGCGATGGAGGCGAGCCGCGGCGGGATGCCGCCGAACACATCGCGGTAGCTGCGCCAGATGTCTTCCCGCCCGGCGGGCTCAGGGGCGGCATACCAGCCGCCGGTGAGCGCCGGTTCGGACCCGATCGAGGTGTCTTCGTCCCAGAGGAAGGTGCCCATCACCCGCACCCGGCCCGGATCGATGTCGTAGAACGGCAGCAAGGCGGCGATGGCGCGTTGGCGCGCCCCGCCTTCCGCCAGCAGGATCGCGTCGAAATCCGGATCGCCGACCGTGTCGAGATTCTCCAGGCGCTTCAGCACGGTCTTCGACAATTCGTCGGTCTTGCCGGCCAGTTCGGCGCGCTGGCGTTTCAGTTCGGCTTCGCGCTCGTCGTAATCGGCAAGCTGGCGCACGATCGGGGCGATGTCCTCGGCCGCCGGGTCGTAATAGACGATGTCGCGGGCCTCGCCGCCGCGATAGGCGATGGCGTCGCGCAAAGCCTGGGCGACGCGCTGGCCATAGGCGTTGCCCGGCAGCAAGGCGGCGAAACGCTGGGCGCCGGATTGCAGCGCCTGGTCAACCACACGGTCGATCTGCTGTTCCGGCGTGAAACCCATGACGAAGGCGCCGGGGGCTGCGACCGCGAGGTCGTTGGTGAAGCCGACGATGTTGATTCCGGCGGCTTGCGCCACCGGCACGACGGCGGCGACGGACGAGGAAAACAGCGGCCCGAGAATGAGCTGGGCGCCTTCGGCGACGGCCCGCTCGGCCGCGGCGCGAGCGCCTTCCGGCGTGCCGCGTGTATCCAGAGGACGCAGGTCGAAGCGGTCATCGGCAAGGTCGAAGACGGCAAGCGTGGCGATGTTCATCATCGCCCGGCCTATGGTTTCCGCACGGCCCGAGAGCGGCAGCAGCAGGGCAACCCTGACCTTGCCTTCCTCGCGTCCGTCGATCACCGTGGTTGGCGGCTGGACCGATGGTGCGCCGGCTTCCGTCGGATTCGCGCTCGCTGCCTCGGTCGACAGGCGTGACTGGAATCCTTCCGGCACCTGGTACTGGACCTGGGGCTGTTGTTGCGCCGCGGATTGTACTGCCGGGGGAGGGGTTTCAACGCGCGGCCGGGCGATCGCCCCGTCTTCGGGAATGCGCCCGGTATCGGGTGCGGCGCAGGCCGTTAACCCGAAGATAATGCCGGCAACGATAAAACCGGCTCTGGCAACCACATATCCTGTCTCACGGATCGGCGTGCTCGGCACGGGAATCCCTCCTGGTGAACGGGCGAAAGCAAGGTAGCGACCGCTATATGGTAAGTAAACCGCAAGGGCACGGCGAAAATATGGCCGGGGGCGAAACCGGAACGGGCCCGTGCCTCTATATCGTCGCGACGCCGATCGGCAACGCCGCCGATATCTCTCTGCGCGCGCTCGATATCCTCGGTTCGGTCGACCTTGTCGTCTGCGAGGACACGAGGGTCACCTCGAAACTGCTCGCCATCCACGGCATCAGGAAGCCGCTGCAGGCCTACCACGAGCACAATGCGAGGCAGGTCCGCCCATTGTTGATGAACCGCCTGGAAGCGGGCGAGCGCCTCGCGCTGGTCTCCGACGCCGGCATGCCGCTGGTCTCCGATCCCGGCTACCGGCTGGCCGGCGAATGCATCGAACGCGACATCCCCTTCACCGTGGTTCCGGGACCGACGGCGCCGGTGACTGCGCTGGCGCTGTCCGGCCTGCCGAGCGACCGTTTCCTGTTTGCTGGCTTTCCGCCGCCGAAATCCGCCGCCCGGAAGACCTGGCTCGGCGAGTTCGCCGCCGTGCCGGCGACCCTGCTGTTCTTCGAATCCGCCAGGCGGCTTGCCGCCTCGCTTGCCGACATGGGCGATGTCTTCGGGCCGCGCCCGGCGGCGGTGACGCGGGAACTGACCAAGAAGTTCGAGGAGGTCCGCCGCGCCAGCCTGCCCGAGCTCGCGGCGCATTATGCCGAGGCTGGCCCGCCCCGCGGCGAGATCGTCGTCGTGGTTGGCCCGCCCGATGCGGCTTCCACCGACCAGGGGATCGATATCGATGCGGCGCTGGCGGAGGCGCTCGCGGGTTCGAGCCTGCGTGACGCGGTCGATGCGGTTGCCGCGCTTTCCGGCCGGCCCCGGCGCGAGGTCTATGAGCGAGCGCTTGCGCTCCGCGGCAGGAACTGACCGCCGGCGCCGTGCCGAACGCGGTGGCCGCCGCGCCGAGGCGCTGGCGGTCTGGCTGCTGCGCCTGAAGGGCTACCGGATCGTCGCGCAACGGATGCGAACCCCTGTCGGCGAGATCGACATCGTCGCGCGGCGGGGCAGCGTGCTGGCGCTGGTGGAGGTCAAGCACCGGCCCGACCCGGAATCCGGCATGGAAGCGGTCACGCCCCGCCAGCAGAAGCGGATTCGCTCCGCCGCGCGCTGGTTTCTCGCCGCCCGGCCGGAATTCGCAGCATTTTGTTTACGCTTTGACGTCATCCTGTCGTGGCGGGGCTGGCATCTTCGCCATATCCCCGCCGCCTTTGCACCGGACCATGACACCATCGGCCTGCCCTGAGCCGACAGACAGGAACATTGCGATGATCGACATCAGACTTTCTCTCCGCCCGATGATCCGCCTCGCGGCATTGCTTGCCGCCGGCGTCGCGCTTGCCTCTTGCACGCCCGTCGGCGCGGCGCTGGGCGTCGGCGCCACCGCCGGGGTCTATTCCCAGCAGGATCGGGGTCTTAACGCCGCCGCAAACGATTCGAAGATCGCGCTCGATATCTTCGACAAATGGTTCAAGTGGGACCACACCATGCCGGTGGCGTTGTCGAAGGAAGTGCATAACGGTCGGGTGCTGATCACAGGCATCGTCGACAAGCCGGAACAGCGCGACAAGGCCGGCGAACTGGTCTGGCAGATCGAGAACGTCAAGGAGGTCATCAACGAGATCCAGGTGGGAATCGACCACAATGTCGTCGATTCCGCGAAGGACAGCTGGATCAGCACCCAGCTGGAAACCCAGATCCTGTTCGACCGGGACATTCGCAACATCAATTACATGATCGATACGGTGAACGGCACGGTCTACCTGTTCGGCATGGGCCGCAGCCAGACCGAAGTCGATATCGTCGCCAACCACGCGCGCAATATCGAGGGCGTCACCAAGGTGGTGTCCCATGTCGAGCTGCTGCCGAACGCCCAGTCCGCGGAGCGGCTGGCGCAGTGAGCGAGACCACCGACCTCCACCACGCCCTCGGCGTCTTTGCCGAGGGTGACGGCGTCCGCGTCGACCTGGCCGAAGCGGCCCTGCTGCTCGCCGCGCTCGACCGGCCCGGCGTCGGGCCGGACCGCTATCGACGGCTGCTCGACCAGCTGGTGATGCGCACCTCGCAGCGCCTGCGGACACGGGACGATGCCGGCGCGATGGATGCGATCGCCGCCGTCAACGCGGTGATGTTCGAGGAGGAAGGCTACAGCGGCGACGAACGCACCTACGACGACCTGCAGAACGCCAACCTGATGCGCGTAATGGACCGCAAATGCGGCCTGCCGGTGGCGCTCGGCATTCTCTACATCCACGCCGCCCGCGGCGCCGGGTTCCAGGCGGCGGGGCTCAACTTCCCCGGCCATTTCCTGGTCCGGATCGAGGCTGACGGCGAGCGGCTGATCGTCGACCCGTTCAACGGCGGCAGGCTGCTGCGCACGCCGGAACTGCGCAATCTCCTGAAGGCTTTGTCCGGCCCGGGCGCGGAACTGCATCCCGATCATTACCGCACCGTCGACGACCGACAGATCCTGCTCCGCCTGCAGAACAATGTGAAGCTCCGCCTCCTGCAGCAGGGCCATATCGAGGCGGCGCTGAAGATCGTCCAGTCGATGCTCGCCTTCGCTCCCGACGAATGGACGCTCTGGCGCGAGGCCGGTCTGATGCAGGCCCGCGTCGGCGACATTCCCTCGGCGATCTCCTCGCTGGAGAGCTACCTGTTGCGGGTCGACACCGACGATGCGCGCTACCGCGCGTCGGTTCTCTTGCATGAGTTGAGGGCAAGGCTACATTAGCCGGCAACATCTACCGGCAAGGCCTTTTCCCAT
>JAVKCR010000344.1:0-2354 GCA_040222645.1 Rhodospirillales bacterium | reverse complement strand
CACGGATCTGGCTGTTCGTGATCGCCATCACCCTGCACAATTTCCCCGAAGGCATGGCCGTCGGCGTGGGATACGCGGCCGGAGACGGCGGGGCCGGGCCGGCACTCGCCGTCGGCATCGGGCTGCAGAACATCCCGGAAGGCCTGGCGATCGCGGCAGCGCTGGTGGCCGTCAGCTACAGCAAGGGTACGGCATTCACCGTTTCCCTGCTCAGCGGCCTGCTGGAACCGTTCGGCGGCTTTATCGGTGCCTCGGCAGTCTGGCTGGCGCAGCCCGTGATGCCCTATATCCTGGGGCTCGCCGGCGGGGCGATGCTGTTCATCATCTCGGACGAGATCATCCCGGAAACCCACAGCCGCAACAATTCGACGCTCGCCACCTTCAGCCTGATGGGCGGCTTCGTGGTGATGATGTTTCTCGATGCGACCTTGGGGTAGAAGTGCGGGTGCGTGTTGCGGATCAGGCTACCGCCGGCCGGCCTCACCGTTCTCTGGCTTCAGCAACGGAATGGAGATGGTCACGTTCCGGTTTTCCGGGCTAGTCCTGGTCGCGGTCGAGCGGTTCCGGCGGCCGCTCGGCGAGAATGCCTTCCGAGCGGAACAGCAGGATGGCCACCAGCAGCAGTCCGATCAGGAAGACCCGGAGGGCGCCTGCCTGGGTGACGATTTCCGCCGGCAGACGGCCGATCAGGATCTCGGTGCCCGACCAGACTCCCCAGATCACCAATGCGCCGAGCAGGGCGCCGCGGTTGTTGCCGCTGCCGCCGGCGATCAGCATCACCCAGACCAGGAAGGTGGCGAACATCGGGTCGAAGGCTTCCGGCGAGATGAAGCCGACGAAATGCGCGTAGAAGGCGCCGGCAAGACCCATCAGGGCGGCGCCGAGCACGAAGGCCTGCATGCGGAACGAGAACGAGCTCTTGCCCATCGCGACCGCGGCCACCTCGTTCTCGCGCAGCGCCCGGAGCGCGCGTCCCCAGGGCGATATCCAGGCCCGCTCGACCGCCAGGAATGCGATGCCGAGCGTGACCGCCAGCAGGACGAGGAAGACCAGGTCTCCGCTTCCCTGCGCCATCTCGCCGAAGGGGCGGGGGATGCCCGGAATGCCCCGCACGCCGTTGGTCAGCCAGTCCTCGTTCTTCAGGAACAGCCGGACGATTTCCGCGATCCCGATCGAGGCGATGGCGAGATAGTCGGACCGTAATGTCAGCGTGATCAGGCCGATGCACCATGCCAGCGCCGCCGACAGCACCATCGCCGCGAGGAACCCGATCGGCAGCGGCAGGCCGAAGCCGCCGATATGGTTGGGGTTGTCCGGCGAGGTCAGGATCGCGCTGGCATAGGCGCCGACGGCAAAGAAGGCGGCGATGCCGATATTGAACATGCCGGCAAAGCCGAACTGCACGTTCAGCCCCAGTGACAGAAGCGCGTATATGCCGACGAAACAGAGGAAGAAGACCAGGTAGCTGAGCAGTCCGGCGAGTTCCATGGCCTCAGCTCCTGCCGCCGAAAATGCCGGTCGGGCGCACGATCAGCACGACGACCATGATCGCGAAGGCGACGGCGGCCTTGTAGGACGGATCGATGACCAGCGTCGACAGTTCCTGGGCGACGCCGATGATAAGCCCCCCGGCGATGGCGCCATAGGGCTTGCCGATGCCGCCGAGGATCGCCGCGGCGAAGATCGGCAGCAGGATGAACCATCCCATCTCCGGCAGCAGTCGGGTGTCGAGGCCGAGGAAGATGCCGGCGGCGGCGGCCAGCGCCGCCCCGATGCCCCAGGTCCAGAGCACGATGCGTTCCGTGTCGATGCCGCTGATGCGGGCGAGATCCGGATTGTCGGCCATGGCCCGCATTGCCTTGCCCACCTTCGAATGGGTGAGGAACATGTGCAGGGCGAAGACCAGCACCGCCGCCGAGACGAGAATCGTGAGCTGGTCCGGTTTCAGCCGGAGGCCGGCAAACCGCCAGGGCAGCTGGATGCCCTGGACATAGACCAGCGTTTCCGGGCCCCAGACGATCTGCACGGCGCTGCGGATCATCAGCGCAATGCCGAAGGAGGCGATCAGCAGCACCACCGGGTTCTTCCGCCGGAGCCGTATGAACACCACCCGGTCGAGCGCGAAGGCGAGCAGCACGGTGGCCGCCATCGCCGCCGGCAGGCCGAGCCACATCGGCAGGCCGAGGATGGTGTAGACGGTGAAGGCGACATAGGCGCCGAAGGTCATCAGGTCGCCATGGGCGAAATTGGCGAACCGCAGGATTCCGAAGGTCAGGGAGACGCCGATCGCGCCCAGCGCGATGATCGAGCCGATGACGATGCCGTAGATGGTGAGCTGGAGGATGTCGAGCAGC
>JAVKCR010000343.1:0-7271 GCA_040222645.1 Rhodospirillales bacterium | reverse complement strand
CGGGAACTCGGCATCAAGGCGGTGGTCGAGAACAGCTCCGGCAATGCCGCCGCGGCCTGGGGGATGTACGCCGCCCGCGCCGGGATGAAGTGCGTCAATCTGGTGCCGGCGGACACCTTGCCGGCCAGTCTCTTCCAGAGTGCCTGGTCGGGTGCCGAGACCATTGTCCTGGATGGTCCCTGGCAGCAATCGGGCGCCATGGTCGCCGAGGCGGCGAAGAGAATGGACTGGTTCAACGTCTCGACCTTCAAGGAGCCGCACCGGCTCGAAGGCAAGAAGACCATGGGCCTGGAACTCGCAGAACAGTTCGGCTGGGAACTGCCGGACGCGATCGTCTACCCGACCGGCGGCGGTCTCGGTGCGGTGGCCATCTACAAGGCATTCCGGGAGTTGCAGGCGCTGGGCTGGGTGGCGGCGGGTCCGCTGCCGAAACTGATCGTCGTGCAATACGAGGGATGCGCACCGGTGGTGAAGGCCTTCCGGGACGGCGCCGACCACGCGGACATGTGGATGGACCTTGACGTGCCGCCCGGCGGCCTCAAATCGACCCGCCCGCCGGGCGACCAGATGCTGCTCAGGCTGATGCGCGAAACCGGCGGCTGCGCCATCCCGGTCAGCACGAAAGATGCCGTGACGGCCGTGAAGGACGTCGCCCGCATGGAGGGGCTGTTCGCCTGCCCGGAAGTCGGAACCACGGTGGCGGGCTTGCAACAGGCGCTGGCGAACGGGGTCGTCGACCGGGACGCCCGCATCGTGCTGATGTTCACGGGGTCCGGCATGAAGTCGATCCCGGTCTTTCCGGAACCGCCATATCGCACCGTCGCCGCCGGAGACTTCATCGGCGACTAGCGGCGGACATGTTGTCGCTGCCGTCCGGCCCTCCCCGTTCGTCGCAAAGTCGCGTCGGGGAGGGCCGGTACGGAATCAGTCCTTCGCGATCAGCAATTCCCTGATCTGCTCGATCGTTGCCCGCGCGCGGGCATGCAGGCCGGCATCGCTGGCGCTGCTGATCGGATGTTCGATGGTTACGAACGGGTAGTCCGGATAGCCCAGCACGCGGGCCATCAGTTCGGCCGCGCTGGAAAACTGGGTGGTCATCACTGCGGCGGCAGGGATGCCCTGCCTTTCAGCTGCTACGGAATCATGCAAACTGCACGAGGAGCAGCTACCTCAGTCGCCGACACCGGTGACGACCGCGTCCCATTGTTTCATCGCGGCCACGATTTCCGGGCCGGCCGGCGCGCTGTAGTTCGCCTTGGCCTGCCAGACGACATCCTTCACGCCGAGTTCGGAGCGCAGCAAATCGTCAAGATGGCGGAAGTAGCCCTTGGTGCCTTCCTTCTCGTTGGTGACGATCCCGATCGTCTTGCCGGCGAGCGAGGCGAGGCGCGGGGCGAGGTCCGCCCCGTCCGAGGTCTTCTCGTTGGTTGGGTCGAGTACGGCGAAAGTCATGATCTCCATTCCTGGTCAGTTGAGGGGTGGGTTCTGGTCGGTCTTCGGCGGCTCGCAATCGATGCAGACGCCGATCGGCACGGTGACCGCGCGGGTCTTGCTGCCCATCCACGGCGCGATGACCGCGCCGAAGCCGCCGGCCGGTCCGCCGGCGGCGATGACCAGCAGGTCGTCCGGCGAACCGAGGGCCTTGAACTCCCGTTCGGCCCGGTCGCGGACGACCGCGCCCTTGCCGACGCTCGCCCAGTCGCCGCGCCGCACGCGGGCGCGCTCGTGGACGAATTCGGCGATGTCCTGCTTGGTCCAGCCGGCATCCTGGATCAGTTCGCGGAGCTGCTTCGGGATGACGATGGCGTAATTGCCGCCATAGATCGAGTAATGCAGCTGGTTGGCGCGCATCTCGGCGGCGAAGGTCTCGAGGATCTCGCGCGGGTCCGTGGTCCATTCGTTCATGATCTGGCGCGGCGCCATCGCCGCGAACACGGTGACCGCCGACAGCCCCTCGGGCACGCCGCGCACCACCGACAGCGGCTCCCAGGTCGTGTCCTCCTCGTCCTCGGCGACGCAATAGCTGAACTTGCCGGGATGGCCGAGGGTGGAGCGGTCGATGCTGCCCGGCCGGACGTCCATCAGGTTGATCAGGGCGAGGCGGATGCTGCGGCCGATCACCGAGGTGGCCCGGTCGCTGTTGCCCAGCGCGTTGAAGCTGCCGCTGGCGCCGATCTCGAGGCGGATCGGCCCGTTCAGCACCACCATGATCGCGCAGCCGCCGGTGCTGGACGAGATGCCGTGAAGCAGGAACTCGTCCTGCAGCATCGCCTGCCAGGCGGTGACCACCACGGGGAAATGCATCGGCAGGCAGCCGGCCATGACCGCGTTGATGGCCAGTTTCTCGGCGGTGATGGCCAGTTCGCGGACGGGCTCGATGCCGATCAGCTGGTCCGGGTCCATCATCGCCCACTCCAGGCAGGCGCGTACCGATTCCTCGGTCGGCGGGACGATCGGCAGACCGTCCGTCCATCCCTTGCTGTGATACATTTCCTGGACCGCGCCGATGTCCTCGGCCCGGTAGCGTCGGGATGCCAGGGATCGTAGCTCAGTCATCGATAATCTCCGATCATGTCAGATGATGCCGTTGCGTTTCATCGCCTCGAGTTCCGCGTCGCCCAGTCCGAACTCGTCGCTGAAAATCGTCTTGTTGTGGGCGCCGATGAAGCTGGCGGGGTCGTCGTAGCCGGTTTTCGCACCGCTGAACCGCAGCGGAAAGCCGGGCGCGACCGGCCCCTCGATACCGGGCATGCCCGGGTGCGCCAGCTTCTGCAGGAAGCCGCGTTCCGCGAGATGCGGCCAGTCCTCGAGGCGGCGCGCATCCCTGATCGGCGCGCAGGGAATGTCGCGGGAGGCGAGGCGCCGGAGCGCGTCTTCGGTCGTCAGCCTGGCGGTCCAGTCACCGACGAGCCGGTCGACCTCCGTATTGTTCTGGATGCGCCAGGCGGGGTCGCCGAAGGTTGGCGAGGATATGAGGTCCTGCCGTTCCATGATCTCGAGCAGGGCGTTCCAGTCCCGGCTCGTCGCCGCGCCGAGAACCAGCCCGTCATCCAGGGTGGGGTAGGAATTGAACGGCGAGAACCGCATGATGCGATTGCCCTGCCGCAGATCGAGGCCGAGCGCGTCATAGCAATCGAGCGGCTCGTCGAGCATCAGAGAGAGCAGGCAATCGACCATCGAGACGTCGATGAACTGGCCCCGGCCGGTGCGTTCGCGCTGGTAGAGCGCCGCGAGGATGCCCGCCAGCGCCTGGCTGCCGGCAATGCCGTCGGTCAGCGACGACCCGGTCTTGCAGGGCGCGCCGCCGGGGGCGCCGGTGATGCTCATCATGCCGGCGGCGGCCTGCACCATCAGGTCGTAGGCCTTGGCTTCGCGCTCCGGCCCGGTTTGCCCGTAGCCGGTGATCGCGCAATGCACCAGCCGCGGAAAGCGCGCGCTCAGCGTCGGGTGATCGACCCCGAGTCTCGCACTCACCCCGACCCGGAAATTCTCGACCAGGACATCGGCCGTCCCGAGCAGCCGGTACAGCATCTCGCGGCCTTCCGGGGATTTGAGGTTGAGGGTGACGGAGTGCTTGCCCCTCGCGCGCTTGAGGTAGGCGATGCCGAGATCGTCTTCGGTGCGGCGCGACATCGACACGCCCTCGGGGCCGAAAAAGGGCGGCGCGGACGCCGCCGGATCGCCGGTCACGGGATCGTCCACCCGGATGACCTCCGCCCCGAGGCCGGCGAGGAACAGGGTCGTCTGCGGGCCGGAGAGGAAGCGCGTCAGATCGACGACCCTCACGCCCGACAGGGGTTTGTCATGTCCATGTGCGACCAAGGAATTCTGCCTCCATACCGGTGGGTGCATTAATTACCCCTGTGAGACGCCATTTCAATTTGATATTGATAACGATGATTGATGCTGAAACGTAATAGTACATGTACGAAGCTCCCGATCTGAACGTGAAGCATCTCAGGGCGATCGTGGCGCTGGCCCGGTTCGGCAGCTTCGTTGCCGCCGCCAGCTTCCTCGGCATCTCGCAACCGGGCCTGAGCCGCATCATCCAGCAGGCGGAGGATTTGCTGAAGGTCCGGCTGTTCCTGCGCGGCACGCGCAACGTGTCGCTGTCGGAGGCGGGCCGCGAGTTTGTCCCGGTGGCGGAGAAGATGCTCGTCGATCTCGAACAGCAGACCCAGCGGATCCGCGCGCTGGATGGCGAGAAGCGGGGTCAGCTCGTGGTCGCCTCGCTGATGTCGATCGCGCACCAGGTGCTGCCGGCTGCCCTGGTCGAGTTCCGGATGCAATATCCGAAGATGTTCATCCGCGTCCGCGAGGGCTTCGGCCCCCAGGTCGCGGAAGACGTCCATAGCGGCATCGCGGATATCGGTATCGGCAATGCGCCGGGCGGCTCGCCGGACATCCTGATCGACGAGATCGTCGACGAGCAGTTCTTTGCTGCCTTCCCGAGAGGACACCGGCATGCCGGCCGCCCGGCGGTGACGCTCGCCGATCTCGCCGGCGAACAGCTGGTCTCCATGCCGATCGAATCTGGTCTGCGGCGCCTCATCGACCTCGCCGCGAGCGCGAATGGTGTGACCCTCGATCATGGCCTGATCACCAACCAGTTCGGCACGCTGTTCCAGTTCGTCGCCAGCGGCCTCGGCGTCGGCATCGTGCCGGCGACCGTTATTCCGCCCGGCAGGGACGGCGTCATCGCGATCGTGCCGATCCGGCCCGCCATCACCCGGCAGATCGGCATTCTCCGGCGCCGCGACCGGCCGCTGCATGAACCGGCGGCGCTGTTCCTGTCGCTGTTCACGCCGCTGTTCCGGAAGGTCACCCGGCCCGGCGACATCTGACGCTCTCGGCCGGCGCCCGGCGTTGTGTCATACCGTCACGCGGCCGCGGCTCTTCAGGCCATCGATTGCAGGCGCTCCCGGTAGATCCCGACCATCTTCGCGTAGAACGGCCCGACGATCGCCTTGGCGCGGGGTGTCGCGATGTCCGGGTTGCCGGAATTGAACGGCGGCGCCGGATCGTATTCGAGGCCGAGCTGGGCCGCTTCCGCCGCTTCCTCGCCGGCCAGCTCCGCGAGGATCGTGAACCCGAAATCGATGCCCGAGGTGACGCCGCCGGCGGTAATCACGTTGCCGTCGCGCACCACGCGGGCCTTCTCGTGCGTCGCGCCGACCAGCGGCAGCAGCTCGGTATAGCCCCAGTGGGTCGTTGCCCGCCTGCCTTTCAGCACGCCCGCCGCGCCGAGCAGGAAGGCGCCGGTGCAGACCGAGGTGACGTAGCGCGCCCCGGGCGCCTGGCGGCGGATGAAATCGACGGTCTCCGCATCGATCATCGCGTCCGCCACGCCGCCGCCGCCGGGGGCGCAGAGCATGTCGAGCTGCGGGCAGTCGGCGAAGGTGGTGGTCGGCGGGATGCGGAGCACGCCGTCGCTCGGGACGGGCTCCATGCTCCTGGCGACGATATGCACCTCGACATCCGGCAGCCGGGTCAGCACCTGCAGCGGGCCGGTGAAGTCGAGCTGGGTGATCTTCGGGAAGACGATGAAACCGAGACGGAAGCCCATGGATGAATCCTCATGATTTGAAACGTTGACGGAATTCGGTGGGACTGGTGCCCAGCACGCGGGCGAAGGAGGCTGATCCTGACCTCATCCAGGCTGATTGTAGTTCAGGAGGAAGTTCGAGAAATCAAGCGAGTTTCTGAAGCGGGTTCTGCGACCATAACCGATGGGATTGATGCCGCGATGCTGGCGTTTCGGAAACTTTCTGAAGTTACTGTTGTGGAGAAAAGTCTCGTCTACTTCTGGATTGCCGCCGAATTCCTGGATTGTTTCCGGCTCTACTTGAGGATTTACGGCTATTGCAATGGATCCACCCCTGATCTGATCCTTGATCAGATAGAAAATGCTCCCATTCTCCGAAGCGAAGCAGATGACTTTGCTGGTCTGATTGATGGCAGAGAAACCGTGCCTTGCGGCAATTCCGATCAGATGGTCCATTCTCTTTCTCCTTTGTGCTGTCTAGGCAACCAAGTCGGTGCTTCTGATTTTGCGGGTGAGATGCATAGCGGATATGATCTGCTCCTCGTCACCCTTGATGACCGCGACCTTAGAAAGCCGGTCGATCGCCTGGCGCAATCGGCCAAGTTTCTTTTCCGGAATGTAGGTCAGGGTTCCTCCACCTTTCTGGTAGTGATCTTCTCCAAAGCTCATCAGGATTTCGATCTCGAGTTCCGTAATGCCACGCTGTTGCATTCTGCGTTGAGCATGCTTTGTGATTCTCGGTTTCATTCTGTTTCTGCCTGCGCCTGATGCGTCTGGAGAACTGCGAGTTCTTCCGGAAAGAAGATCCGCATGACGGTGTTGAGGAAATCAGATCGATTGATCTGATAAAAATCAGCTACCGGAAAGGTCATGTTCAGGGGGATTGAAAACACGCCGGCTTCAAGTTCGGAGAGATCGTCAGGAGTGACGCCCTGTGCGGAAAGAAGCGGACTGTGTTGGATGTTGAGAGCAGATCTCCGAGATCGGAGGAATACTCCAAACGAGGATGGCGTCCCGATATCCATCAAGTTTCGTGGGGTGGATATTTGGCGGCTTACTGTCGGCTTGAAGCCTTTTCGCCCCAGAAGCCATTTCCTTGCGGAGGCATTGTCCACAAAAACAACGCCGCTTTCTTTCGTTGCAGACAAATCGCCAGAACTGATGGCATTGCGAACTGTCCTCACATCGACATTGGCCAAAAGTGCTATCTTGTCGAGTTCGATCGGTAGTCCATCATCGAGAGCAAACCGACCGTCACCAGTCGCAATGATTTCATCCCACTCCTCTGAAGGCCAATAGTCTTCACTTGATGCGATTTTGATAATATCCGAGCCATCGGTAACTACACTGATTGGATCATCACTAGGTTCGATGCCATTGACTGCGTAGTCATACAATTCCATCAGGCGTTGCCAAGGGCGGGACTTCTCAAACCGAGACTTTGTCTCCGGATCAAGTCCATCTTTTTCACCGAATACCTGGTTGACGACTCCGCTCACGTCATACTGCAGTTCCAAAGCTTCCATGGTGTGCAGGGCTGCGTGGTAGAACGAGTCGAAGAGTCTCTCTTTGGGGGTCGTTTGGGTCATTGTGTTCCGTGATGTTTTCTGTGAAAAAATCATACTCATGTTCTCTCACGCTCCGCATTATTGGTCAATGAAATTTTCCGGGAATTCATCATATTTCTTTTTATCAGATTAACTGATTGATTTCCCGTTTCTAAAAG
>JAVKCR010000342.1:0-11458 GCA_040222645.1 Rhodospirillales bacterium | reverse complement strand
CGTGGCTTGAAAAACCGCCACGGGTCTCGACATCGGGATCAGGAGAAAGATTTGGTCTCACGCATTATCCCGGTCGATCCCTTCGACCTCGTCATCTTCGGCGCCACCGGCGATCTCGCCCACCGCAAGATCCTGCCGGCGCTCTACCGGCGTCTGGCCACCGGCCAGATTCCGGAGGGCGCGCGCATCCATTGCGCCGCGCGCTCCGATTTTGACGACGATGGCTACCGCAAGACCGTCGAGGCGGCGCTGCGCCGATTCGTGCCGGCCCGGGAAATGGACGGGGCGCTGCTCGGCCGCTTCCTCGAGATGATCTCCTACGTCGCGGTGGACGCGACCGGCGAGGGCGGCTGGGCGGTGCTGAAATCCCGGCTCGGGTCTGAGCCCAAGCGGGTTCGCGTCTTCTACCTGTCGGTCGGGCCGTCCCTGTTCGGATCGATCGCGGCAAGACTCACCGAGACCGGCATCGCGGATGAAGCGAGCCGCATCGTGGTCGAGAAGCCGTTCGGCCATGACCAGGCCAGCGCGGCGGCGCTGAACACTCAGCTTTTGCGCTGTTTCGAGGAGAACCGCATCTACCGCATCGACCATTATCTCGGCAAGGAGACGGTGCAGAACCTGATGGCGATCCGCTTCGCCAACGCGCTGTTCGAACCGCTCTGGAACTCCCGCCATGTCGACCATGTCCAGATCACGGTGGCCGAAAGCATCGGGGTCGAGGGCCGCGGCGACTATTACGACAGGTCCGGCGCCATGCGCGACATGGTGCAGAACCACCTGATGCAGCTGCTCTGCCTGACCGCGATGGAACCGCCGGCGCGGTTCGAGCCGGACGCGGTGCGCGACGAGAAGCTCAAGGTCATCCGGGCGCTGGAACCGATCGAGCCCGCCCAGGTCAAGCAGCTCACCGTGCGCGGCCAGTATCGCGGCGGCAAGGACCTCACCTCCTATCACGAGGATTGCGCCGACCCGTCCTCGGCCACAGAGACCTTCATCGCGCTGACCGCCCATGTCTCCAACTGGCGCTGGTCCGGCACGCCGTTCTATCTCCGCACCGGCAAGCGGCTGCGGGCGCGGATGAGCGAAATCTCGCTGCATTTCAAGGACGCGCCGCATTCGATCTTCGGCGCCCGGGGCGAGGGGCTGCATTCCAACGTGCTGGTCATCCGCCTGCAGCCGGACGAGGGGATCACGCTGCGCATCAACATCAAGGAACCCGGCCCCGGCGGCATGCGGCTCGTCGAGGTGCCGCTCGACATGACCTTCGCCGATGCGCTCGGCGCCAGCGGGGAGACAATCCCCGACGCCTATGAACGGCTGATCATGGACGTGGTCCGCGGCGACCAGACCCTGTTCATGCGCGGCGACGAGGTGGAGGCCGCCTGGGCCTGGGCCGATCCGATCATCGAGGCCTGGGAACATCAGAACCTGAAGCCGCAGGCCTACGATTCCGGCGGTTCCGGGCCGGAAGACGCGCTGATGATGCTGCATCGCGACCACCGCCGCTGGCGCGAGATCGCCGGGCAGGAACGATGACCCGCGCCCCGGACTGGATCCTCCACGAGACCCGCGAGGCATTGTTCGCCGAACTCGCCGGGACCGTCGCCGGTGAATTGCGCCAGGCCATCGGTGCGCGGGGGCGGGCAACGCTCGCCGTTTCCGGCGGCAACACGCCGGCGCCGTTCCACCGGTTGCTGGCGCGGGAAGAGGTGGACTGGGCGCGTGTCACCGCCACCCTGACCGACGAACGCCTTGTCGACGAAAGCTCGGAGCGCTCCAACGCGCGCATGGTGCACGAGACCCTGCTGACCGGGCCGGCCGCGGCCGCACGCTTCATCCCGCTCTGGCGCGACATCGCCGACCGCAAGGCGCTGCTGGCGATGGCCTGCGCGGATATCGAACCTTGCCTGCCGCTCGACGTTTGCGTTGCGGGGATGGGCGAGGATTGCCACACCGCCTCGCTGTTTCCCGGCGCCGGCGAGCTGGCGGCGGCGCTCGACCCGGCGGACGGCGCGCCGCTGGCGCTGGTCAGCCCGCCGGGAGGGCTGGAACCGCGGCTGACCCTGACCGGCAATGTGCTGCGCGGCGCACGCCACCCGCATCTCCTGATCGCGGGCGACGGCAAGCGGGCGGCTTTCGCCCGGGCCGAGGCCGCGTCATCGACCATGGAAGCCCCGGTGCGGGTTCTGCTGGATTCCGCCCGTCCGCTGATGATCCATTTCGCACCCTGAGAGGAGGCGACAATGAGCCTTAGAGACCCGATCCATCACGTCACCGAACGCATCCGCGAGCGCTCGCAACCGACCCGCGGCGCCTACCTCGAACGAATCCGCCGCGCCGGCGATGCGGGACCGGCCCGCAACGGGCTTGCCTGCGGCAACCTGGCGCATGCCATGGCCGCGCTCGAGATCCCGGACAAGGAGGCGATGGCGGCCGGCCGCGCGCTCAATCTCGGCATCGTCACTGCCTATAACGACATGCTGTCCGCCCACCGGCCCTACGAGACCTATCCGGAGGCGATTCGCGCCGCCGCGCGCGTGGTCGGCGCCACCGCCCAGGTCGCCGGCGGGGTGCCCGCGATGTGCGACGGCGTCACCCAGGGCCAGACCGGCATGGCGCTCTCGCTGTTCTCCCGCGACGTGATCGCGCTCGCCGCCGGGGTTGCGCTCTCGCACAACACCTTCGATGCCGCGGTCTTTCTCGGCATCTGCGACAAGATCGTGCCGGGCCTCGTGATGGCGGCGGCGACCTTCGGCCACCTGCCGGCGGTGTTCATCCCGGCCGGACCCATGACCACCGGCATTTCCAATGACGAGAAGGCCAAGGTGCGCCAGAAATTCGCCACCGGCGAGATCGGCCGCGACGAATTGCTGCGCTCGGAGATGGCCGCCTATCACGGGCCCGGCACCTGCACCTTCTACGGCACCGCCAATTCCAACCAGATGCTGATGGAATTCATGGGCCTGCACCTGCCGGGCGCCAGCTTCGTCAACCCGGGCACGCCGCTGCGCGACGCGCTGACGAAGGCGGCGACCAGGCGCGCGCTCGCCATCACCGCGAACGGTAACGACTACATCCCGGCGGGCGAGGTGCTTGACGAACGCGCCTTCGTCAACGGCATGGTCGGGCTGCATGCCACCGGCGGGTCGACCAACCTGGTCATGCACATGACAGCGATGGCGCGCGCCGCCGGCATCCATCTCGCCACCGAGGATTTCGCCGAGATTTCGGAGGCAACGCCGCTGCTGGCGCGGGTCTATCCCAACGGCAAGGCGGATGTGAACCATTTCCACGCCGCCGGCGGGCTGGCCTACGTTATCGGCGAACTGCTCGATGCCGGTCTGCTGCATGACGATACGCGCACCGTCGCCGGACAGGGCCTCGCGCGCTACACGAAGGAACCGGCACTCGATGCCGACGGCGAGCTGATCTGGCGCGACGGGCCAGGCAAGAGCCATTCCGATGAGATCCTGCGACCCGCCAGCAACCCGTTCCAGCCGAACGGCGGCCTGAAGCGGCTGGAGGGCAATCTCGGTTCCGCGGTGATGAAGGTCTCGGCGGTTGCGGCTGAGCGTCATCTGGTGACGGCACCGGCCCGCGTCTTCGCCGACCAGGAGGAGGTGCAGGCGGCCTTCCGGGCAGGCGAGTTCACCGGCGACGTGGTCGTCGTCGTGCGTTTCCAGGGGCCGCGCGCCAACGGCATGCCGGAACTCCATGCGCTGACCCCGCTGCTCGGCACCCTGCAGGACCGGGGCCAGAAGGTGGCGCTGGTCACCGACGGGCGGATGTCCGGCGCATCCGGCAAGATTCCCGCGGCGATCCACCTCACCCCGGAAGCCCTCGACGGCGGGCCGGTCGCCCGGCTGCGCGACGGCGACATGGTCACCGTGGATGCGGTCAACGGGTTGATTTCGGTGGAAACTTCGGATGATTTCGCCGCCCGGGAACCGGCAATCGCCGATCTCACGGCGAATGATTTTGGAACCGGGCGCGAGCTGTTCCGTATGTTCCGCCAGGTGGTGAGTTCGCCGGAAGCCGGCGCCTCGCCGCTGGTATGACAGGAAAGGCGGAACCCGCCATGAACACGACCGAGGCCTTCGCGCGGCTGGAGGAAGAGGCCGCGCAGATGCGGGGCACCCATCTGCGTGAGCTGTTCGCCGGCAATCCCGGCCGTCCGGCGGAACTCACCTTCCGGCTGGACGATCTCGCCATCGATTTCTCCCGGGAACGGCTGGATTCCGCGGTTCTCAAGGCATTGCTCGACCTTGCCCACGATGCCGGCGTGGCCGAAAGACGCGACGCGATGTTTGCCGGAGCGGCGATCAACAGCACCGAGAACCGCGCCGTACTACACATGTCGTTGCGGGCGGCCGATTCGGCATCGTTTTCGGTCGACGGGGCCGATGTCATGTCCGGCATCGTAACGACCCGGGACCGGTTTCTCGCCTTCGCGGAGGCTGTCCGGGACGGGTCGGTGACCGCTCCCGATGGCCGTCCCTTCACCGACGTGGTCAATATCGGCATCGGCGGCTCCGACCTCGGACCGGCCATGGCGGTACGCGCCCTGTCGCCGGATGCGGATGGACCGGCGCTGCATTTCGTTTCCAACGTGGACGGCGCCCATCTCGCCGACACGCTGAAACCTCTCGACCCGGCGCGGACCCTGTTCATCGTCGCCTCGAAGACCTTCACCACGCTCGAGACCATGACCAACGCCCGGGCGGCGCGGGACTGGGTGGCCGCCGCCGGGGCCTTGAAACCCGGGGGTCATTTCGCTGCCGTTTCAACGAACATTACTGCGGCGAACGATTTCGGCATCGCCGATGACCGCATCTTCGGGTTCTGGGACTGGGTCGGCGGGCGCTACTCGATCTGGTCCGCCATCGGCCTGCCGCTGGCCATCGCGGTGGGCGACAAGACCTTCCGCCGCTTCCTCGCCGGCGCAGAATCGATGGACGATCATTTCCGGACCGCACCGCTGGCGGAGAACCTGCCGGTGCTGCTGGCGCTGGTCGGCATCTGGCGGCGCAACCTCATGGACTGGCCGACGCTCGCGCTCATTCCCTACGACCAGCGGCTCGAACGTTTCGCTGCCTACGTCCAGCAGCTCGACATGGAAAGCAACGGCAAGCGGGTCCGCCACGACGGCGCGCATGTGAGCCGCGCCACCGGGCCGGTGATCTGGGGCGAACCCGGCACCAACGCCCAGCATTCCTTCTTCCAGCTGCTGCACCAGGGCTCGGACATCGTGCCGGTCGATTTCATCCTCGCCCGCGAGGGCCGCGACGGCACCGGCGACCAGCAGGCGCTGCTGCAGGCCAATAGTCTCGCCCAGGCCCAGGCGCTCGCCTTCGGCCGGACCGAGGAGGAGGCGCTGGCGATGATGCTGTCCGACGGCATGGCTGCCACCGACGCGACGCGCCTCGCCCCGCACCGCACCTTCCCCGGCAACCGCCCCTCGACCCTGATCCTGCATGACCGGCTCGACGCCTTCGCGCTCGGCCGGCTGATCGCGCTCTACGAGCACAAGGTCTTCGTGCAGGGTGCCATCTGGGGCATCAATTCCTTCGACCAGTGGGGCGTCGAACTCGGCAAGCAGCTCGCCGGCGCGCTGATCCCCGCGATCCGCGACGGCGATGTGCCCGACGGGATCGATACCGCCACCGCCGCCAGCCTCGCGGAGCTGCAACGGCGATGAGCGTCCTGCAACACACCCCCCACCCCCGTCATCCCGGGGCCGCCGCAGGCGGAACCCGGGATCTCGGGCATCCGCCCTGCAGGCCCGAGATCCCGGACTGGCGCTGCGCGCCATCCAGGATGACCACGTTGTTGGGGACAAATTTCAACAAAAGCCTTCGTCATCCTGGCGAAAGTCAGGACCCATGCCTGAGCTTTCGCCCAGCCGCACGGCGGTGCAGATGACCTTCACCGGCAGACGCCCTCAAGCCACAGCCGCCGCTCAGGCATGGGTCCTGAATCAAGTTCAGGATGACGACTTTACTTTCTCTTATCGGCCCAGCCCCATCACCCGAACCACCCCCGGAGTCCCCGCCCATGCGCACCACCCGTGAGATCTGCCGGCTGGCGCCGGTCGTGCCCGTGATCACCATCGAGCGGATCGAGGATGCCGTGCCGCTCGGCTGCGCGCTGGTCGCGGGCGGCCTGCCGGTGCTGGAGGTGACGCTGCGCACCCCCGTCGCGCTGGAGGCGATCCGGCTGCTGGCGGCGGAATGCGAGGGCGCCGTGGTCGGCGCCGGCACGCTCCGCACCCCCGCCGATATCGAGGCCTGCCTGGCGGCGGGCGCGGTCTTCGCCGTCTCCCCCGGCGCCGCGCCGAAGCTGCTCGATGCCGCCGCGGCGACCCCGGAACTCCCGCTGCTGCCCGGCTGCGCCACGCCGTCGGAGGCGATGGCGCTCAGCGAGCGCGGCTACGACATGCTGAAATTCTTCCCCGCCGGACCGGCCGGCGGCCCCGCCATGCTGAAGGCGATGGCGGCCCCGCTCCCCGATCTCGCCTTCTGCCCCACCGGCGGCGTCAGCCTCGGCAACGCGCCGGACTATCTTGCCTGCCCCAACGTCATCACCGTCGGCGGCAGCTGGGTGGTCCCCGCCGACCGCATCAGGGCCGGCGATTGGGCCGCGATCGAGAAGCTGGCGCGGGAAGCGGTGGCGGCGCTCGGCTGATCCGGATTTATTTGTCCTAACATTTGCGCAGGCGCAATCGAGGCTGTTTACTCTGGCCGACCGGAACACCAATCGCCCGAGGAAACCCCGCCCATGCCGTCCAACGTTCTCACTTCCCGCCTGTTCGGCGACATGTTCGGTCTCAAGGAGATGCGGGAGATCTTCACCGACGAGGCGCTGGTCGCGCGTTACCTTGAGGTCGAGGCGGCACTCGCGCGGGCGCAAGGCCGGCTCGGCATCATTCCGGCCGACGCCGCGCGCGCCATCGATGCGGCGGCCGGCGCGCTCGAGATCGACTGGGACACGCTCCGCGACCGCACGCTGATCGTCGGCTACCCGATCCTGCCGCTGGTCGAGCAGATCGCGGCCAAGGTGCCGGGCGGCGCCGGCCAGTATGCCCACTGGGGGGCCACCACCCAGGACATCATGGATACCGCCGACGCGCTGCAGGTGCAGGCCGGCCTCGCCATCGTCGCCCGCGAGCTCGATGCGATCGGGCTCGCCCTGGCGAAGCTCGCCGACGAGCATGCGGAAACCCCGATGCCGGGCCGCACCCATTTGCAGCACGCGCTGCCGATCTCCTTCGGCTACAAGGCCGCCACCTGGCTCAGCGCCATCGACCGGCACCGCGAACGCCTCAAGCAACTGCGCCCGCGGGTCGAGGTGGTCTCCTTCTCCGGCGCATCCGGCACACTCGCCTCGCTGGCGGGCGAGGGGCTCGCGACCCAGAAGGCGCTGGCCGCCGAGCTCGGGCTCGGGATACCGGACATCACCTGGCACACCATCCGGGACAATTTCTCGGAAGCCACCGGACTGCTGGCGCTGGTCGCGGGGTCGCTGGGCAAGATCGGCTACGACATCATGCTGATGATGCAGACCGAGACCGGCGAGGTGATGGAACCCTTCGTCGCCGGGCGCGGCGCGTCGTCCACCATGCCGCAGAAGCGCAACCCGATCTCGTCCGAGATGATGCTCGCCGCCGCCAAGATCGTCCGCGAGGCGCATGCCGCCATGCTCGACGCCATGGTGGTCGACCACGAACGCGCCACCGGCCAGTGGCACGTCGAATGGCAGGCGCTGCCGACGGCGTTCATCACCGCGTCCGGCGGGCTGCAGGCCGCGCGCGAGGCCCTCGAAGGACTGGAAGTCCGCCCGACCGCCATGCGCAGGACACTCGATGCCTCCGGCGGGTTGATCGTCGCCGAGGCGGTGATGATGGGCCTTGCCCCGCATATCGGCCGCCAGCATGCCCACGAACTGGTCTATGGCTGCTGCCGCAAGGCGCTGACCGGCGGCGGCAGCTTCATCGAGGCACTGCAGGCGGAACCCGAGGTCGCGAAGCATCTCGACGCCGCGGCACTCGCCCGTCTCACCGACCCGGTCAACTATCTCGGCGAGGCGCCGGAGATGGTGCGGAGGCTGCTGGCGCGGCGCGCAGGGTGAGGCCGGCGGCTACTTGCGCGCGACAAGAAAGCTGACACCGCCCGGGCCGACCCGTTCCACGTGCGCGACCCCGGCCGGCACCTCGATCACGTCGCCGGGCCCGCAGGCGGTCGTCAGCATCGCGGCGCCGGCGCCGACATCGAGCGTCATCGCGCCCTGCCGGATGTAGAGGTAGAGCGCCACGTCATGGGTATGGGTGTCGTTGAGCAGACCCGGCTCCCAGGTCTTCCCCACCGCCTCGCCGTATCCCTTCGGCGCGAGGGAGGCGAGATAGTCCGCTTCCGTCATGGGCATCGTTGGCTGAACCCCGAACGAAGTGAAAGCTGGCGCGCCCGACAGGATTCGAACCTGTGACCCCCAGATTAGGAATCTGGTGCTCTATCCTGCTGAGCTACGGGCGCGCTGCCGGGCGGACCATAACGCCGGAGAGCGCCGCCGTCATCCCCTGAAGTTCCCGGGGCGGGGTCCTCAGTCGAACACCCGGCTGGCCTCGGTCCGGTCCAGCGCGTGCGGCGTGGCGAGGCCGTGATAGATCGTGGCGTCGAGGCAGGTCATTAGGATCAGGACAATGCAAACGGGGAAGGCATGGAACGCGAACATCATGGGAACCGCAACACCGGCAGAGAGCGTGGCGCCCATCCCGGTTACGGCGAACACCCCGCCGAGAATCGCACCGAGAACAAGCGCATAGACGAACAACAGGGCGCCGATGACAAGGCTCATCAGGAAGACGGCCCCAACTATCGGCCAGCGGTTGTTCCGGCTCAGTTCCCTGGCCCGTCCGAAAGCCCCGAGAACGCCGAGCCCCTCGGCCAGCGCGGCCGACTTTACCACGAAAAACACAATCACGAAAATGAGGCCGGGTATCCAGAGGAACAGGCTCAGGAACAGGTAACCGAGCGAGAACAGGATCGAGATCCCGAACAGTTTCGGCGCTGACCTCAGCCCTTCCCGCAACGCGTCGCCAAATGTCGGCGGCATGCCCCGCACGGCCGTCAGCGCAGCGGAAAGCGCAACTGCCTGGACAAGAACGTAGAGCAACAGGAACAGGATCATTGACAGCAATCCAAAGCTCACCGCTGCCTCCAGTCCGACCACATCCAGCGTTCCCTCCGTCATGATGAACTCCGTGGGTCCAGTGATACTGTAAATCGTGGTTGCAAGCAGGGTGACCGCCAGCGACATGAGCAGGAAGCTGCCGAGATTGGACCGGAACAGCCGGATCGCGCTACCCAGCGCATCACCGATCTCGAGCCGGTTGACGGTCATGTCGCCGGCATTCGCCGCCTGCATCTGGAAATTGCTGTTTGTGTCACTCATGGTCTCGCGATCCCTTGCAATTCTCGGTCAGTCGAAAACCTCACCCATGCTGTCGCCCTGACCTGATTCAAGGCTGACCAGCGTCGCATGGATTGTCATCTGCAGACTGGTCCAGACAGCGAAGGCCAGCCACACCGGTACCATGAGCAAGGCAACGGTAATCAGGACGGCAGCCACCGATGACCCCGATCCGCCCAGGGAAACGATACTGTTCGATATCGTCAGAAGGATGAACATGCCCACCAAGACCAGCACCAGCAGAACAACACCCGTCAGGGCGGTGGCGCCAAGTATCTTCCATCGACTGCCGGCGGTGAGGTCGGAAGAGATGCCCAACGCATTGGACAAGCCTGCTTTCCGGCCGAAAGCGACCGGTTTCACAACGAAGAAGATGACACTGAAAGCAATCGCCGGAACCAGCAGGAAGAGCGCGGCAAACCCCGATGCGAACCATAGAATGAATGTATTGAATCCGTTGGCCAGGGCATTGTCCGCCGCGCCGCGAAGGCTGTCGGCAAAGCTGACGGGCCGGCGCTCCAGCGCATGGCGGAATATTGCCATCATTCCGGATTGCAGCGCGCCGAACAACAGGGCGAGCACGCTGAACAGCAGTAGCCCGGCTAACCCGTGAAATCCGAATGTGACCGTCGCTTCACCGTCCGGGTTCTGCACGAAGCGTACCGCACCAAAGAGATGGGTTGCCAGTGCCGTCAGCAACCCGCCGATCAGCACATAGACAAGCAGTTTGCCGAAATTGCCGGCAACCATGCCGAAGGCATCACTGACCGTCTTGCCGACCCTCAGATTCCCGTCGCCCGCCCCCGTCATTGCCGCGCGCCCGTTTCAGTCGAACGCCCGGCCGACATCGGCGATGCCCTCGCCCTCGCGGATGATCCGGAGATCGCGGTGCAGCACGGTCTGGGTGCAGATTGCGAATACCAGGGCGAAACTGTTCACCAGCATGTTGACAACGGTCATGGAAAAGCCCGTGGCGAGACCACCATCGGCGGCATAGACGGCTATCAGGCCGACGGGAATGGCGACCACCATCGATATGCCGACGGTGATTGCCATCACCAGCAGGAAGACGCCGAGAATCCGCCAGCGGTTGCCGCTCGTCAGGTAGCGGCTGCGGGTGAAGCTGCCGATGACGCCGGCGCGGTCGAGCACCACCGCCGGTCCGATCACCGCGTAGCAGGCGGCGAAGATGAGGCCCGGCACGATCAGCAGGACGGAGCCGATCAGCAAACCCAGCCAGAAGAGAAGGCCCGCGAAGAGCAGCGCCCAGAACGACGGCAGGCCGCCGCGCAGGGCGGTTAACAGGGAGACCGGCTGACCGGCCATCAATGCCGCCAGGTGCCCGATGATGGCGATCTGCACCAGCGTGTTGGTGAACAGCCCGAGCACGATGAGCAGAATATCCGCGGCGGCGAACTCGACCTCTCCAGGGTCACCGCCAGCGGCTGCCTCGATGAAGTCCGTGCCGAAGATTGCCGCCGTCACCAGGATGGTCGCGAGGCCGGCGGCGAAGGCGATGCCGATATAGGCGGGCAGGTTGGCGAAGGTGGCGCGCAGACCGCGGCCGAGCACATCGCCGATGCGGATTCTCGGGCGGGGGGCGGGAGGCAGGTCTGAAACGGCATCCATGGCTCGGGTCTCCCGGTCAGGCGTCAGTCGAAGATTGCCGGGTCCTGCCGGTTGCCGCCCGCGGAACGCAGGTCGGCATAGACCACGGCCGAGATGCAGCAGAGCCAGGCCACGGCCAGCCCGCCGATCAGCGACACCGCCAGATCGGCAAAGTAGTTAATCACCCCGGACGAACCCGCGGCAAGCGCAATCGCGCTGAGACCCGAGCCGGTAAGCACGAGCATGAGCAGCGCCACCGTTGACCCCGCGAGATAGATTCCGAAGACCTTCATGCGCTGCCCCCGGGTCAGCCCGGCGCTCTTGCGGAAGGTCGCCGCCACGCCGGCATAATCGTCGATGGTCACCGGGTAGACGACGAAGAAGG
>JAVKCR010000341.1:0-4449 GCA_040222645.1 Rhodospirillales bacterium | reverse complement strand
AGGTGGTGATGCTGGCCAGCCGTCTCGGTGTCGAGCCGAAGGATTGCGGCCTCTATACCGACCTGTCGGCCGAGGAATTCCTCGCCCAGGCCGCGAAGATGCCGGACGCCTGAACACGCCTGCCCTGCTCCCGCGGGCAGGAACCGGAAACCGCCATCGAATTGCCCCCTTCCCGCCCCGGAGGCCTGCCTGTATGACCGGCGCCACACCGATACACAGGGATCCGCACCCATGCAGACCGTCGCCATCATCACCCTGCCCGGCTTCAACGAGATCGACAGCTTCGTCGCTTTCCACATCCTCAACCGCGCGAAGGGGCTCACGGCCTTCCTTGCCGGACCGGAGCGCGAAGCGGCATCCGGCAACGCGGTAAAGGTCATCATCGACGGCACCCTCGCGGACGCCAACCGGGCGAACGCGGTGATCGTCGGCTCCGGCAGGCGGACCGGCGAATTCGCCGCCGACCCGACTTTCCTCGCCGCGCTCGACCTCGACCCTTCCCGCCAGCTCGTCGCTTCGCAATGTTCCGGCGCGCTGATCCTCGCCGCCAAGGGCCTGCTCGACGGCCTGCCGGTCTGTACCGACCGCTTCACCCGCCCCCGCATCGAGGCGCAAGGACTGACCGTGATCGACGAGACGCTGCATGTCGCCGGCAACATCGTCACCGCCGGCGGCTGCCTCGGCGCCATCCGGCTCTCGCATTTCCTGCTGGACCGGCTGGTCGGCCCGGAAGAGGCGGCAGAAGCCCTCGCCTACGTGCTGCCGGTAGGCGAAGCTGACATGATGCGTGACTGGGCGATGGGGCGTTAGCGGGACGGCCTGTTTCAGATCGAGATATCCAAGCCCTTGCGCGCTTCGTCGCGGCGTATGGCCTCTGTCTCCGCGGAAGTCTTCGAGGCCATTTCCATCAGCGGGAAGCCCTGGTCGAGGGCCATGTCGCCGCGCTGCATGCGATCGCCGACCCAGTCGGTCATCTCGCGCCGGCTGGCCGTAGCGAGGTCGGGCGGCGGCGGGGCGGCCGATGCGGCCGTGATGGCACGAACGCCCGTCTCCTGTCCGTCGGAAACTTCCTCCTCGGCCTTGCGGCGGATTTCCTCGCGCACCTCGCGCATGATCTTTTCCTGTTCGTCCGCCGGCAGCGCCTGGAACTCCTCGCGGGTATAGCCCTTGCGCGCGAGGATCATGGTCACGTAGCGCTCCTCGGGGCCCATCGCCATCCAGGAGAGGAAGTTCTCGCGGGCGTTCGTGCTGGCGGGCGGTTCGGCCTCCGCCGCTCGCCCGGGGGTTTCCGCCTGCGCCCGGGTCATCTCGAACATCGCGCTGGCGGTGCCGGAAGACAGCAGCGTCGTGCTGTAGCCGAGCACGGAGGGTGAGGCGGCAGGTTTTGCCGGGCTGCCGGCAGCATCTTCCTGCGCCGCCGGCGCTTCCTGCCGGGGGATGGGAACATAGCCGGGACCATATGTCCCGGATGCCGTTGATATGACTGAGGAAACCATGCCTGTGCGGCCTGCCGTCCCGTTTCGTTACGGAAGGAGTCACGCAAGCATCGTGCCAGTAAGTGTGAAGGGAAGCGGAGAGTTGGGAGAGTAAAATCTGAATGATCAGCTGAATATCTGCATCAGCCACGCTTTTCTCAAAGTAAACTTGTTCCTACCGATGTCATCCCGGCGGAAGCAGGGACCCAAAGCGCGTCAGCACTGCCTGTCTATACTGGTTCCCGGCTTCCGCCGGGATGACATCGGTAGGAACGGGTGAATTCGAAAAACATTCCTCGTCCTGAACTTGTTTCAGGACCTCACGAGACCGGCCTGAGCCTGCCTATGGAAGCTCGTCAGAGCTGGACGAGGTCCTGAAAAGAGTTCAGGACGAGGGAGAGAGGCTTCCCGTGTCTTCTACTTCCCCTGCCATGTCAGAGAGCGGCGTTGCGGGTTGAGGGCGATCTCGTCGAGTTCGGCCTGCTGACGCCGGCCGGTGTCGATGGCGACGACCTTGTCGCGATTGTCCTTGGTGATCTCGATGGTCTTGAGCTCGCGGAAGGCGGCGCGGACTTCCTCCTGCGCCACCTCGATCTGCTGCTCGACATTGGAGAGCGACTGGATCAGCCGCTCGCGGCGCTCGATGAAGCCGCGGGCGTAATTGCCGTAGGCCCGGCCCGCCTCGAAATTGCGCGCGGCCAGCGCCTGTTCCGCCTCGAGCTCGGTCTCCAGCCCGGCAAGCTCCGTCTCGAGCTGCTCGGCGAGCCGCAGGAGATCCCCAAGCTGCCGGCGCTTTTCATCCAGCCGCCATTTCTGCAGCCGGATAACGCTGTCCAGTCCCCGTCGCGCCATTCCCCTATTTCTCCAATATTTCAGCCAGTTGCATATAGCCGGAGGCGAGGTCGGCGGACTCGCCCTTGCGCTGGGCCATGAAGGCCTCGAGCGGTTCGTGATAGTGGATGGCCTCGTCGATCTCGACGTCCGAGCCGCGCCGGTAGGCGCCGAGGCGGATGAGTTCGGCCATGTTGTCATAGGTCGCCATCAGGCGGCGCGCCCGCGTGACGAGGGCGCTCTCCTCGGCCGTGTTGCAGCCGGGCATGGTCCGGGAGACCGAGCGCAGCACGTTGACCGCCGGGTAGCGCCCGCGCTCCGCGATTTCGCGGTCCAGCACGATATGGCCGTCAAGGATACCCCGCACGGCGTCGGAAACCGGTTCGTTGTGGTCGTCGCCCTCCACCAGCACGGTGAAGAGGCCGGTGATCGAGCCCCGCTCGATGCCGGGGCCGGCCCGTTCCAGCAGTTTCGGCAGTTCGGCAAACACCGTCGGCGTGTAACCCTTGGAGGCCGGCGGTTCGCCGGCGGACAGGCTGATTTCGCGCTGCGCCATGGCGAAGCGGGTGACGGAATCCATCATGCAGAGCACCTGGCGGTCGAGATCGCGGAAATATTCCGCGACCGCCATGGTCATGTAGGCGGCCTGGCGGCGCATCAGCGGCGGTTCGTCCGAGGTCGCGGCGACGATGACGCTGCGGGCCAGCCCTTCCTCGCCGAGATCGTCCTCGATGAACTCGCGCGCCTCGCGGCCGCGCTCGCCGACAAGACCGATGACGTTGACCTCGGCGGAAGTGCCTTGGGCGATCATCGAAAGCAGCGACGACTTGCCGACGCCGGAACCGGCGAAGATACCCATGCGCTGCCCGTTGCAGAGCGTGAGGAAGGCATTCATCACGCGCACGCCAACATCCATCTTGCCCTCCACGCGCCGGCGCTGGTGCGCCGGTGGCGGGCGGTTGTGGATCGGCACCCCGACGCTGCCGCGCGGCAGCGGCCCCTTGCCGTCGATCGGCTCTCCCATGGCGTTGATGACGCGGCCGAGCCAGGCTTCCGTCGGGTAGATCAGCGGTTCGGCCTCGCCGATCTCGGCACGGCAGCCGACGCCGACGCCTTCCAGCGCGCCGAACGGCATGGCGAGCGCCCGGTCGTTGCGGAACCCGACCACCTCGCAGTTCACCAAACGCCCGCCGCGGGCATGCACGGTGCAGCGGTCGCCGATGGAAAGCGCCTCCTGCACGCCGCCGATTTCCAGCAGCATGCCGAGTATCGATGTCACCCGGCCAAAGCGGTGGGTCTCCGCCAGGCGGTCGACATCGGTAATGAAACTTTCCAGCAAGGCGCTGCGCAAGGAAGCGGCCCCCATGTTTGTCCTGTGACGGCCATCATAGAGAAATCAGGGTTAATGCCGCGTAAATATAGGAAGCCTCGGGAAACGCTCCGAACGCGGCAAATATTGCGCGCGAATCTTGGAGACTAGGCAATAAAACTCAAAACTTCGGATATTGGTTAACAATATTCTTGAAAGAGCTTTTGAAGTTGATTATGGTTAACCAAGGTTAATTGGGTTCAGGTGGAGTTCCAGATATGCGCGTGCTTCTGGTGGAAGACGAGCAGGCAACGGCAAAGAGCATCGAATTGATGCTCCGTTCCGAGAATATGGTCGTCGATACGACGGAATATGGCGAGGACGGCCTCGAGATCGGCAAGCTCTACGATTACGACATCATCATCCTCGATCTGATGCTGCCGGACATCGACGGCTACGAGGTGCTGAGACGGCTGCGCGATGCGCGTGTCCAGACCCCGGTGCTGATCCTGTCCGGGCTCACCGAGCCCGACAACAAGATCAAGGGGCTCGGTACCGGCGCCGACGATTACCTGACCAAACCGTTCGACAAGCGCGAACTGATCGCCCGTATCCAGGCCATCGTCCGCCGCTCGAAGGGCCATGCCCAGTCGATCATCAAGACCGGCCGGCTGTCGGTCAATCTCGACACCCGCACCGTCGAGGTGGACAGCCATCCGATCCACCTGACCGGCAAGGAATACGGCATCCTCGAACTCCTCTCGCTGCGCAAGGGAACGACGCTGACCAAGGAGATGTTCCTCAATCATCTCTATGGCGGCATCGACGAGCCGG
>JAVKCR010000340.1:0-7471 GCA_040222645.1 Rhodospirillales bacterium | reverse complement strand
GCCCCGCATGCCCTACCGCAAGGGTGAGAGTTTCGAGAACCGCGGCGACTGCATCGATTGCAACGCCTGCGTCGTTGTCTGTCCGCAGGGCATCGACATCCGCGACGGCCAGCAGCTGGAATGCATCACCTGCGGGCTCTGCATCGATGCCTGCGACGAGGTGATGACGCGCATCAACCGGCCGACGGGGCTGATCGCCTACGATTCCGTCGCCAACCTGGTGCGGCGCCTGGAGGGCAGGGCGGCGCCGATCAAGCTGCTGCGCCCGCGCACCATCGTCTATACCACGATCTGGGCGTTGATCGGGGCGGCCATGCTGGTCGTGCTGTTCTCGCGCACCGACCTTGAACTCAACGTGCTGCGCGACCGCAACCCGGTCTTCACCACGCTGACCGACGGGGCTATCCGCAACGGCTATACGATCAAGGTACTGAACAAGGCGCCGGAGAAACGCCGCTTCATGCTGTCGGTGCTCGGCCGCGAGGATGCACGAATCCGCGTCATCGGCGCCGAGGATGTCAATGAATGGCGCCAGGCCTTTGTCGATGTCGGCCCGGACGAGGTGCAGAGCTTCCGGCTCTACGTGACGTTTCCGAAAGACGGTCTCGACGGCGAGGCCACCGATATCAAGTTCGTGTTGATCGATGTCAATGGCAAGAGCCGCGCGACATACGATACAGTGTTCAGAGGTCCAGAGGAATGAACGCAACCATGACCATCACCGGACGCACCGTACTCATCGGCATGATCGCCTTCTTCGGCGTGATCTTCGCCGTCAACGGCGTGTTCCTCTATTTCGCGCTCGGCACGTTTCCGGGATTGACGTCGAACCGCGCCTATCTCGACGGGCTCGAATACAACCGGACGCTGGCCGATGGCGAGCGCCAGGCCTCGCTCGGCTGGAAAGCCGAGACCGGCATTGCCGTCCTCTCGGATGGTGACGAACTGAAGGTGCGCATCCTCGACGCCGACGGCCGGCTCGTGCCCTACCTGAGCGTGACGGTCGAGATCGTCCGGCCGGCAACGTCAGACGGGGCGCAGAAGCTCGATCTCGTCGCCTCGGCCGATGGCCATGTCGCGGCGATCGGCCGGCTTGAGCCCGGCCGCTGGCTGGTCCGCATTCTCGCAGCACGCGACGGCGAGCAGGTCTACCGTGTCGATGACGAGGTCTATGTCAGGCCATGAACTCTCTCGCACCCGGCGGTAGTGACCGGTTCGGTGCCTCCTGCTGCGTTTCCGCCGCCGCCGGGGAGCTCTCCGCGCTGGCCGGTGACGGCGGGCGGGGCGGCGCGGTTGCCGACGGGCTCGCGGATTTCGTGACGATCGACGATGGCGGCGTCTGCCGTCTCGACCTCTATGTCGACGGCGCCCATTGCGCGGCCTGCATCTCGACCATCGAAGGGGGCCTGCGCGGCAGGCCGGGCCTGATTGAATCCCGGCTCAACCTCACCAGCCGGCGGCTCCGGCTGGTCTGGAAGGGCGGGGTGGAACAGGCCGCCGACCTTGCCGCGACGGTGGCGGGCCTGGGCTATGACGTGATGCCGGTCGACAACCGCGACGCCGACGAAGAGGGCCGCCGCGAGGAGCGCCGGCTGCTCGGCGGCATGGCGGTCGCAGGCTTCGCCGCCGCCAACGTCATGCTGCTCTCGGTCTCCGTCTGGTCCGGCCATTTCTCCGACATGGGCGAGGCGACGCGTACCCTGTTCCACTGGATCTCGGCACTGATCGCGCTGCCGGCCATCGCCTGGTCCGGCCGTCCTTTCTTTGAATCCGCATGGCGGGCGCTCCGTGTCCGCCGCCTCAACATGGATGTGCCGATCGCGCTTGCGGTCGTGCTGGCGAGCGCCATGAGTCTCGCGCAGACGGCGCTCGGCGGCGAGCATGCCTATTTCGACGCCGCGATCACGCTGCTGTTCTTCCTGCTGGTCGGCCGCTTCCTCGATTTCCGCATGCGGGCCCGGGCGCGTTCCTCGGCGGCCCGTCTCGCCGGCCTCGCGCCGCGCCGCGCGACCCGGCTCGACGAGAACGGCAAGGCCGTCGAGACCCGGGTCGAGGATCTCGCGCCCGGCATGCGGGTGCTGGTCCATCCCGGCGACCGCTTCGCCGTCGACGGGGTGATCGAGGAAGGTGCGTCCGCCATCGACATGAGCCTGCTGACCGGGGAGAGCGCGCCGCTCGCGGCGACACCGGGAACCGCGGTTCATGCCGGCACCATCAATCTCGACGGGGTGCTGATGGTGCGCGTCGACGCGGTGGGCGAGGCGACCATCCTCTCCGACATCGCGCGGATGACGGAAGCCGCCGAGACCCGCAAGTCCTCCTATGTCCGTCTCGCCGACCGGCTGGCTGGCTGGTACGCGCCGGTGGTGCATGTGGTCTCGGCGCTGGCCTTCGCCGGCTGGCTGGTGGCCGGCGCGGACTGGGTCTGGTCACTGACGGTGGCGATCACCGTGCTGATCATCACCTGCCCCTGCGCGCTGGCGCTCGCGGTGCCGGCAACCCAGACGGTCGCGGTCGGCCGGCTGCTGGCAAACGGCGTGGTGGTGAAGGCCGCCGACGGGCTGGAGCGCCTCGCGGAAATCGACGAGATCGTCTTCGACAAGACCGGCACCCTGACCGAGGGCTCGCTGCGATTGATCCCCGACCCTGCAATCTCAAGCGAAGACCTCGCCATCGCCGCCATGCTGGGCAGCCAGTCCCGGCATCCCTGCTCGCGGGCGCTTGCCGCGACCGGTGCAGAAAGCGGCATCAGGATCACAGACATTCGCGAAGTTCCGGGCGCCGGCCTCGAGGCGAAAGCTGACGGCCAGTCCGTTCGCCTCGGCAGTGCCGCCTGGTGCGGCATCGATGCCGATACGGCGGATGACGATTTCACCATCGTCTGGCTGGCCCGCGAGGGCCATACGCCCGTCGCCTTCCGCTTCGAGGACACCATCCGCGCCGACGCCGCGGAAATCGTGGCGAAGCTCGCCGCGACGGGTTACGGCATCCATCTCCTGTCAGGCGATCGCGAGGGTCCGGTACGCCGCACGGCGGAAACGCTCGGCATCGCCGATGCCCGCTCAGGCCTCGGCCCGGCGGAGAAACAGGCGATCGTCGAGGAACTGGCCGCCGCCGGCCGCAAGGTGCTGATGGTGGGCGACGGCCTCAACGACGCGCCGGCGCTGGCCGCCGGCCATGCCTCGGTCTCGCCGTCGGCGGCCGCCGACATCTCGCGCACCGCCGCCGACGCGGTGCTGCAGGGCAACCGGCTCGCCGGTCTCGTTGAACTGCTCGCCGTCGCAAAGGCGTCGCGGCGGATCGCGCTGCAGAATTTCGCCCTGGCGCTGGCCTACAACCTTGTCGCGGTGCCGGTGGCGCTGATGGGCCTGGCGACGCCGCTGGTCGCCGCCATCGCCATGTCGTCGAGCTCGCTGCTGGTGACGCTGAATGCGCTCCGGCTCCGTCTCGTTGCAAGGGGCGCCTGAAGATGGAGATGGTCTCCTTCCTGATCCCGGTCGCCCTGCTGCTCGGCCTCTTGGGGCTCGGCGCGTTCTTCTGGTCGATCCGTTCCGGCCAGTTCGACGATCCGGAGGGGGCGGCCAACCGCGTCCTGCTCGACGATGACGAGATCGGCGGCAAGACCAGCGAGCCGGATGCCAAGGCAGATTCTCAATCAGATGAAGGTGAGCGTGCCACGCGCTGAGATGTCGTTGTAGAGGGTGACCAGCCCGGCGACCTCCAGCGTGATGTCGTCCCGCAGGGTGCTCCGCTCGATGCCTTCCGCCCGCAATCCCGTCTCGCAGACGATGAAGCGAACGCCGAGGGCCGAGCAGGCCTCCAGCAATTCTCCGAACCCGCCGATGCCCCTGGACCGAAGATCCTCGTCGCGGTCCGCGCCGGACTGACCGGCTTCCGTGGAGATATTCCGCCAGCCGTCTGCACCGATCAGCGCCCGGCAGGCCTTCATGGTGAAGAACAGGGTCACCGGCCGGTTGATCGCGGCTGCCGCGCTCGCCATCGCGAGGCCGTAATGGATGCGGTCGAAATCGCCGGAGAAAAGGATCAGGCCGAGGGGGGGATGGTCAGTCATCAACTGCTCCCCCATCGCCCCTGCGGGGCACTTCCCCCGGAGGGGGAAGAGTGACGTACCTCTCCTCCCCCCATGGGGGAGGTGCCCGAAGGGCGGAGGGGGTGCCGCACGCTCCTACGCATGCCCGCTCAAGTCCGTAATCGTCGGCGCCGCGCCGCAGAGCGCGCAATCCGGGTTCTTCGGCACGCGGATCGTCCGGAACACCGCGCCCAGCGCATCGTAGAGCACCAGCCGACCGGCGAGGCTGTCGCCGATGCCAAGCACTTCCTTCACCACCTCGGTGGCCTGCAGCGAGCCCGCGACACCGGCCAGCGCCCCGATGATGCCGGCCTCGGAACAACTCGGGATCAGGCCGGCGGGCGGTCTCTCGGGCTGGAAACAGCGGTAGCAGGGGGAGATTCCGTCATGGCCCTTCCAGGTCGCGATCTGGCCGTCGAAACGGAGGATCGCGGCGGAGACCAGCACCTTGCCGGCGAGGAAGCAGGCGTCGTTGACCAGGAAGCGCGTCGAGAAATTGTCGGAGCCGTCGGCGACGATGTCGTAGCCGCCGATGATCTCCGCCGCGTTGGCGGCGGTCAGCCTTTCCCTGTGGGTGACGACGCGGATTTCCGGGTTGATCGCCTTGATCGTTTCCGCCGCGCTCTCAACCTTCGGTTTGCCGACGCTGGCGGTGGCGTGGAGCACCTGGCGCTGCAGGTTGGAGAGATCGACCACGTCGTCGTCGATCACGCCGAGCGTGCCGATGCCGGCGGCGGCGAGGTAGAGCAGCACCGGCGAGCCGAGCCCGCCCGCGCCGATGACCAGCACGCGGGCATCCATCAGCTTCTGCTGACCGGCACCCCCGATTTCCGGCAGGATGATGTGACGGGCGTAGCGCTGGATCTGGCTGTCGGTGAAATTCATGGGCGACAGTCTATACGCCGCGATGGCGCGGGCAATCCACTTGGCCGTGAGATCCGCGTCATCCGAGCAGGTAGCCGATCACCGCATTCAGCCGGATGCGGCCCTCTGCCGTGGCGCGAATGCCGGCCTTATCGGTTTCGACCAGGCCTTCCTCGCGGAGCGCCGCCAGCCGTGTCGGGTCGAGTGCGTCCGCCAGCGCTTTCCCGGTGAGGGTTTGGAACAGCCCGGCCTCGATACCGCCGGTCAGCCGCAGCCCGGTCATCACCAGTTCCTCGATCCGGGTGGCGGCATCGACTGCCGTGCTCTCGACGGTGGCATGGCCGTCTTGCTCGACGCGCTCCAGCCAGATCGCCGGGGCGCGGTGACGGCGTTCGGCATGGATTGCGCCGTCGAAGGTCAGCCGCCCGTGGGCGCCCGGGCCGATGCCGGCATAATCGCCGCCGCGCCAGTATATCAGGTTGTGGCGGCATTCCTCGCCGGGGCGGGCATGGTTGGAAATCTCGTAGGCCGGCAGTCCGGCGGCATCGAGAACTTCTGCCGTCGCCTCGAACATCGCCGCTCCGATCTCGTCTTCCGGCAGCACGATCTCGCCGCGGGCATGGCGGGTATGGAACTGGGTGCCGGGCTCGATGGTCAGCTGGTAGACCGAGATATGGCCGGGCCCGAAGCCGAGCGCGCGGTCGAGCTCCGCCCGCCAGTTCTCCACGCTCTGGCCGGGCCGGGCGTAGATCAGGTCGAAGCTGAAACGGTCGAACAGGCGGGCGGCAAGCTCGATGCCGCGCATGGCGGTCGCCGCATCATGCGCGCGGCCGAGGAATTTCAGCTCCGCATCGTCGAAGGATTGCACCCCGAGCGAGAGGCGGTTCACCCCGGCGCCCCGGAAATCGGCAAAGCGTGCTGCATCGATGGTGCCGGGATTGGCCTCCAGCGTGATCTCGATGTTCTCCGCCGGCTGCCAGAGCGCGGTCGCCTCCGCGACCACCGCCGCCGTTGTTGCGGGGTCCATCAGCGAGGGCGTGCCGCCGCCGAAGAAGATGCTGTCGAGCCGGCGGCCGGGCGCCTGCGAAGCGGCGTGGCGGAGTTCGGTCAGAAGGCCTTTCCGCCAGCGCTCATGATCGACCGTGTCCGCGACATGGCTGTTGAAGTCGCAGTACGGGCATTTCGACAGGCAGTAGGGCCAGTGGACATAGAGCCCGAAACCGCCCGGCCAGGCCTCAGCGGAAGCAGTGGTCGAGGAGGCCGTCGAAGGCGCGGGCGCGGTGGCTGATGGCATGTTTTTCCTGCGCTTCCATTTCGGCAAAGGTACGGCTTTCGCCGGCGGGGCGGAAGACGGGATCGTAGCCGAAACCGGCATCCCCGCGCGGCGGCCAGACGATCTCGCCCTCGCAGCGCCCCTCGAAACATTCGGTATGGCCGTCCGGCCAGGCGAGACAGAGCACGGCGATGAAGGCCGCCGTGCGGTCCGGGTTGTCGCCGAGTTTCTCGTGCACGAGGCGCATGGCGAGATCGAAATCCTTCGCCGGTCCGGCCCAGCGGGCGGAATAGATGCCGGGATCGCCGCCGAGCGCGGTGACCGCGAGGCCGGAATCGTCGGCCAGCGCCGGCAGCCCGCTGGCGGTGGCCGCGGCCAGCGCCTTCAGCTTCGCGTTGGCGGTGAACGTGTCCCCCGTCTCCTCCGGCTCCGGCAGGCCGAGATCGCCGGCGGAGATGGCATCGACGCCGAATTCGCGCAGGAAATCCCCGATCTCGCCTACCTTGTGGCGGTTGTGGCTGGCGACGACCAGCCTGCCGCCCTCGAACCTGCGGATGGTCATGCACTCTCTCCCCTGGTGAGACAGGCCGCGGCGAGGGCGGCGAAGGCCCGGGCGCGGGCATCGATCCTGGCTTTCAGGTCCTGGCCGAGCTCGGCGTAGGTTTGGTCATATCCCTCTGGCAAAAAGACCGGGTCGAAGCTCGGATGGTCGCCGCGCGGTGGCCAGACCAGCCTGCCGGGCGCACGGCCGGAAAAACTCTCGCAATGCCCGTCGGGCCAGGCCAGCGTCAGCGCGCTGTTGTAGGCAGCGCGGCGGTCGCTCTTGCCGGCGAGCCGGCGCTCGACTTCCTCGCGTTTGTCTTCCCATGTGGGCGCGAAGCGGGCGGTGACCAGGCCGGGGAAGCCGTCGAGCGCATCGACGGTGATGCCGCTGTCGTCGGCGAAGGCGACCATGCCGCTGGCTTCCGCCGCCGCGCGGGCCTTGATCTCGGCGTTCTCGATGAAGGTGGCGCCGGTCTCCTCGGGCTCGTCCGTCGTGAAGGTGCCGACGGCGATGCCATCGATGCCATACGCGGCCAGCAGGGCGGCCAGTTCCGGCAGCTTGCCCGGATTGTGGCTGGCGATGACGACGCGCGTTTCGGTGAGCCTGCGATGCATGCGCCACGGGATGGCGGATGGTTGGGGGAATTGCAAGGGTGAGGTGGTTCTGCGCCGCGCCCCCTCCGCCCTTCGGGCACCTCCCC
>JAVKCR010000339.1:0-11207 GCA_040222645.1 Rhodospirillales bacterium | reverse complement strand
AGGTGGTGGCGTGAATGTCGGCCACGAGGCCGCAGTTGAGGCGCGAGATCAGGCGCTCTTCCATGCCTTCCAGGTCGTTGGGCGACTTGTCGGCGGAGACGACGATCTGCCGCCCCTGGTCGACCAGCGCGTTGAAGGTGTGGAAGAACTCTTCCTGGGTCGAATCCTTGCCGCCGATGAACTGCACGTCGTCGATCATCAGGACGTCGACGGAGCGGAACTGCTCCTTGAAATCCATGGTGTTCTGTTCGCGCAGCGCCCGGATGAAACGGTACATGAACTTCTCGGCCGAGAGGTAGACCACGCTGCGATGCGGCGTCAGTTTCTGGATATGCCAGGCGATCGCATGCATCAGGTGCGTCTTGCCGAGGCCGACGCCGCCATAGAGGAACAGCGGGTTGAAGGTTACCGTGCTCGCCTCGGCGACGCGCTTGGCGGCGGCATGGGCGAACTCGTTCGGCTTGCCGACCACGAAACTGTCGAAGGTGAAACGGGGGTCCAGCGAGGCCGAGAGGTCGGACCGGTCGTCCTGCCGCGGCGGTGCGCGGAAGACGGGTTTCTCGGATGACCGGGTTTTCGCCGGGGCTGCGGGTTCGGTCTCTTCTTCCTCGATGCGCGCGACGTCCTCTGCCCGGCCCGGCCGGACGATGACCTCGACACCCTTGATGCGCGGGTTCTCGTCGCGCCAGAGTTCCTCGATGCGGGCCGCGTAGTTCGAGGCGACCCAATCGCGCATGAACCGGGTGGGTGCCGCAACGCGGACCACGCCGCCGTTGCGGACCTCTGCAAGAGACATCGGCTTGAGCCAGCTCCGGAAAGCGGCGTCGCCGAATTCCTTCTTGAGTTGACCCCGGATTTGCGCCCACTGGGATTCGATTGCCAGATCGCTGCGTGTTCGCTCCATTCGCTTTCGTCTTCCCCTGCGTGCGGGCGGTTTCGGCAATCAACCGCATCGCACAACGTTAACCGATGAACCAGGCGACCCGCCGGTCAGGCGCTGGTTTGTGTCCAGGAAACAAACCGGGAAAGCCCGGTCGGCCCCGATTCCCGAACCATGTACCCCATAGACAAGGTTCAAAGTTATTCGGAACCGCATTCAACTTTTGGTTCGTTTGTTGGCGTGCAAGAAAAGAGTCTGCAAAACTCTTTCACACTCTCACAAAACGATAATGTTGCTCCTTAAAGACTACTTGTCCGACTTTCGCTTTCTCTTGTCTCGCAGGCTTCCCCGAGTCGGCGATTCTGTCGGTGGCCGGAGGCGTTGCGCGTCCGCCGAAAGGCAGAGTATCGGCGTGCGGAAACCCGCGCAACGGCAGATTCCCGGCCTCTGGAAAATAAACATCTTGACTTTGAAAAGGTCATTTTGAGACCGGGGCTTGGGGTAATTGTCTGGTTTCGGAGGCTCGGCGGCGGTTGCCGGACCCATGTTCCGGGCAACAAAAAAGGCGCTGCGGGTGCAGCGCCTTCCGGCTTTCGGCGGACGTTGTCCGCGAAGGCAATTACACTTATTACGCGCCGAGCGTCTTTACCCGGTTGGCGAGGCGCGACATCTTGCGCGACGCGGTGTTGGCGTGCATCACGCCGCGGCTGACACCGCGCATCAGTTCGGGCTGTGCTTCCTTCAGCGCGGCGGCGGCTGCGGTCTGGTCGCCGGCGGCAAGGGCAAGCTCGACCTTCTTGAGGAAGGTGCGGATGCGGCCCCGACGGGCGATGTTCACGTCGGTGCGGCGGCCGTTGGTGCGGATGCGCTTCTTCGACGACTTGTGATTGGCCATGGTTGTATCCTGTTCGGGCGTTCGAAAACCGGAGGCGGGCTTATACAGACCGCCCCCGGCCGCGTCAAGCGGTGTGGCGCGGATTTACTGGTTCCTGAAACTCGGGCGGCGTTTCTCGATGAAGGCGGACATGCCTTCCTTCTGGTCCTCGGTCGAGAAGGTGGAATGGAACAGCCGCCGTTCGAAGCGGATGCCTTCCTCCAGGGTGGTCTCGTAGGACCGGTTGACGGCTTCCTTGGCCATCAGCACCGAGGGGCGCGAAAGGGCGGCGATGGTGTCGGCCGTCTTCATGACGTCGGTCATCAGGTCGGCCAGCGGCACCACCCGGCTGACGAGGCCGGCGCGCTCGGCTTCCTCGGCATCCATCATCCGCCCGGTCAGGCACATTTCCATCGCCTTCGACTTGCCGACGAAACGGGTCAGGCGCTGGGTGCCGCCGGAACCGGGGATGGTGCCGATGGTGATTTCCGGCTGGCCGAACTTCGCGTTGTCGGCCGCGATGATGAAATCGCACATCATGGCGATCTCGCAGCCGCCGCCCAGCGCGTAGCCGGCAACCGCCGCGATAACGGGCTTGCGGCATTCGGCGAGCCGGCCCCAGTCGATGGTGATGAAGTCTTCCTTGTAGACATCCATGTAGGTCTTGGGCTGCATCTCCTTGATGTCGGCGCCGGCGGCGAAAGCCTTCTCGGAGCCGGTGACGACGATGCAGCCGATCTCGTCGTCGCCTTCGAAATCATCGAGGGCGGCGGCAAGCTCGCGGATCAGCGGGGTAGAGAGCGCGTTCAGCGCCTTCGGCCGGTTCAGGGTGATCAGGCCAACCTTGCCCTTCTTCTCGGCGATAATGTTCTCGTAGGCCATAATTATGGGTCCCTCTAAAGAAAGATGGTCCTGCTTCCGCCGCCGCCGGGCGTCAGTCCGGCGTGACGGTGAAGCGCACGGTGGTCTGCGCGCCGCCGTCGATCCTGTCGATCCGCAGCGTTTCCCCATCCCTGCGGAAGCTGCCGTCGCCGAGGCGTTTCCAGCCCAGCTGCGGCAATGTCGCGTCGTAGAAGGCGATGACCGCGGGCATGGTGACATTACCCTCGGCCCAGGCCTCGACGATCCGTCCCTTGCCGGTTTCGAACACGGTGCCGGCATCGGCGACCTCGATCAGTCCGGGCATCAGGGGCATGTCCTCGACGGCGGTCAGGAAACCGCCACCGCCGGCTGTTCCGACGGTTGCCGGCGGTCCGCACAGCAGTAGGGCGGCGATCAGGGCGTTTATCGACCTTCTGGTCAGCATGGGCGCATCGTTACATCACCGCTGCCGCGACGTACAATAGAAACTGGAACGGCCGGACTGTGTGATGCGGCTGACCCGGCAGGCGGAATCGGTGCCTGGACATTCCGGGCAGGGCTCGCCTTCGCGCCCGTAGACCGCCCAGTCATGCTGGAAATAGCCGAGTTCGCCGGTGGCCTGCACGTAGTCGCGCAGCGACGAACCGCCGGCCGCGATCGCGCGTTCCAGCACCTGCTTGATCGCGGGCACCAGCTTCTCGCAGCGCGCCGCGCCGACATTGGCGGCCAGCCGCTTCGGCGAGATGCCGGCGTGAAAGAGCGCCTCGCAGACATAGATGTTGCCGAGCCCGGAGACCACCTGCTGGTCGAGGAGGGCGGCCTTTATAGGGCTGCGCCGTCCCTCGAGCCGGGCGGCAAGCCAGGGGGCGTTGAATTCGTTGCCGAGCGGTTCCGGCCCGAGCCCGGCGAAGTACGGGTGGCTGTCGAGCGCATCGCCCGGGATCAGGTCCATGTAGCCGAAGCGGCGGGGGTCGCAGAAGCGTACGCGGTCGCCTTCATCGGTTATGAAGATGACATGGTCGTGCTTGCCGGGCGGCGGGCCGTCTTCGGCGCGGTCGATGGTCATGCGCCCGCTCATGCCGAGATGGGCGACCAGTACCTCGCCATTGTCGAGGAAGACGCGGATATATTTGGCCCGCCGCGAGATCCTGTCGACGCGCCGTCCGGCAAGCCGGGCCGCGAGGTCCGCGGGCAGCGGGAAACGCAGGTCCGGCCGGCGCACCTCGATCGCGGCGAGACGGCGCCCCTCGAGCGGGACGGCAAGACCGCGGCAGACTGTTTCGACTTCGGGCAATTCCGGCATGCGCACAAGCTAGCCTAGCCGGGGGCGTTAGGCTATCGTCCCGCCGATGCAGGATACGGAAAACAGCAACGGGGCGGAATCGGCCAGTTTCGGCTTCCGCGAAGTGCCGGAGAACGAGAAGGCGGGGCTTGTCCGCGGCGTTTTCGATTCGGTCTCCGGCCGCTACGACATCATGAACGACCTGATGAGCGGCGGCGCCCATCGGCTGTGGAAGGATTCCTTCGTCGCCCGGGTGGCGCCGCGCGACGGCGAACGCATCGTCGACGTGGCCGGCGGCACCGGCGACATCGCCTTCCGCATGGCGGCTGCCGCGCCGGGCGCGCGTATCGACGTCTGCGACATCAACGAAAGCATGATCCGCACGGGGCGCAACCGCGCCTTCGACCGGGGCATCGTCTCCGGTCTCGACTGGAGCGTCGGCGACGCCGAGCATCTGCCGTTCCCGGACCGCACCTTCGACGCCTACACCATCGCCTTCGGGCTGCGCAACGTGACCCGGCCGCTGCAGGCGCTCAAGGACGCCTACCGCATCCTGAAGCCGGGCGGGCGGTACTACTGTCTGGAATTCAGCCAGGTCCAGGCGCCGGCGATGGCGGCAATCTATGATCTCTATTCCTTCAATCTCCTGCCGAAGATCGGCCGATACGTGGCGCGCGACGAGGAATCCTACCGCTATCTCGCGGAATCCATCCGCATGTTCCCGAACCAGGAACGGCTGAAGGATTTGATGCGGGAAGCCGGCTTCGCGCGCGTCTCCCACCGCAACATGTTCGGCGGCATCGTCGCGGTCCATTGCGGCTGGCGGATCTGAGGAGGCCCGAAAGGTCCGATGATCCGTTCCATCCGTCATACATTCCGCCTGCTCAGGCTGGCGGCGATCCTCGCGCGGCATGACGCGCTGTTTCCGCTGGCGCGCTTCGCCGCCGCCGCGCCCGCGCTCTGGATCGCCCGCCTGCTCTGGCGCCGCGACGGCTCCGGCCGGCCCGGCGAGCGGCTGGCGCGCGCGCTGCAGGACATGGGGCCGAGCTTCATCAAGCTGGGCCAGGCGCTGTCGACCCGCTCCGACCTGCTCGGCGAGGAACTGTCGCACGACCTTTCCCGGCTGCAGGACGCGCTGCCGCCCTTCGACGGCGCGCTGGCCCGCGAGACGGTCGAGATCGAGCTTGGCGGGCCGATCGGCAATTTCTTCGAGCGGTTCGACGTGAAGCCCGTCGCCGCCGCCTCGATCGCGCAGGTGCATTTCGCGACCACCGCCGACGGCCGCGATGTCGCGGTGAAGATCCTGCGCCCGGGCATCGAAGACGCTTTCGTCCGGGATATCGATTTCCTGAAATGGATCGCCGAGATCATCCATTCGACGCAGCCCGCCATGCGCCGGCTGAAGCCGATCGAGATGGTCGAGACCTTCGAGCGCACCTCGATCATGGAGCTGGACCTGCGGTTCGAGGCCGCGGCCTGCGCCGAGCTGGGCGAGAACTTCGCCGACGAACCCGATTTCCGGGTGCCGGAGGTCGACTGGACGCGAACCTCGCAACGGGTGCTGACGCTGGAGCGGGTGGCTGGCATCGCGGTCGACGAGCGCGAGCAGCTGGTCGCCGCCGGCATCGACCCGCGCAAGGTGCTGGAGACCTCTTCGAGGGTTTTCTTCCTGCAGGTCTTCCGTGACGGCTTCTTCCATGCCGACATGCATCCGGGCAATGTCTTCGTGCTGCCGGACGGGGCCATCGCGCCGGTGGATTTCGGCATCATGGGACGGGTCGACCGGCGCACCCAGCGCTTCCTCGCCGAGATGCTGGTCGGCTTCCTCACCCGCGACTACAAGCGCGTCGCCGAGGTACATTTCGCCGCCGGCTACGTGCCGGCGGGGCAGTCGAAGGACGATTTCGCCCAGGCCGCCCGCTCGATCGCCGAACCGATTCTCGGCCTGCCGCTGTCGCGGATCTCGGTCGCCCGCCTGCTCGGTCAGTTGTTCCAGGTCACCGAGACCTTCCGCATGGAAGCGCAGCCGCAGCTCCTGCTGCTTCAGAAGACCATGCTGACGGCGGAAGGCACCGGCCGGAAGCTCGATCCGGACGTCAACATGTGGGAGCTGGCCCGCCCTCTGATCGAGAAATGGATGGTCGAGAATATCGGGCCCGAAGCGAAGATCCGCGATACGGTCGAGAATATCGCCCGGCGTGCGCCCCGGCTGCTCGACAATGCGGAGAAGGCGGTCGCCACGCTGGCTGAACAGGGTATCCGGATGCATCCCGACACCATGAACCTGATGTCGCGGAGCCGGCGGAGCGGCATACCCTGGCCCATCTGGGTGATGGCCGCCGTGATGGCGGTGCTGTTCTTCGTCCGCTGAATGGCGCTTTCCGGAAGATCACTGGAAGATATTGGGCCGGCACGGCGATGTCGGAACATCCTCGCAACCCGGGAAGGCGGAGGACGATCGCCGCACCGGCCCTGAAGGCAACCCATTCGAACAGGAGAGGCAATCCGTTGCGAATGATTTGCATTTGCTTTGTAGCGCCGGCAATCAACGAACGCAAATGAAAATCGTTCTCAATTGATTAAAGGTTTCTGCAGGAAGGTGAATTGGGAAAGCCGGGGCCTTGTTGGTCCTCGTCCTGAACTTGTTTCAGGACCCCGACCGGCCGGCCTGAGCCTGTCTGTACATGCTCGGAATGCAATTTCGAGGTCCTGAAACGAGTTCAGGACGAGGGGATAACCGATCACTGCCGAACAGCCACGGATCCCGCATCATATGCGGAATGACAAAACAGCGCTGGCTCGAACCGGCCCCCGTCAGGCCGGCTTGATCATCCGGCCGAGATGCTGGCCGCCGAAGATGTGGATATGCAGATGCGGCACTTCCTGGTGCCCGTCACTGCCGATGTTCGACAGGATGCGGTAGCCGCTCTCGGCGATACCCTGCTCGCGGGCGATCTTGCCTGTCATGCGGATCAGTGCGGCGATCTCGGCCTCGGAGGCATTGGCGGAGAAATCGTCGAAAGAGGTATAGGCGCCTTTCGGGATAACCAGCACATGCACCCTGGTCTGCGGCGCGATGTCGTGGAAGGCGAGGCAGTGTTCGTCCTCGTCGACCTTGTTGCACGGAATCTCGCCACGCAGGATCTTCGCGAAGACGTTCTGGTCGTCGTAGGCCATGTCTCTCTCCCTATTCCTTCGGTCGCGCGGCCTTCTCGGCGATGCCGCTGGTGCCCTCGCGCCGTTCCAGTTCCGCCCAGACATCCTCCGGCCGGATGCCTGCATCGGCCCACAGCACCATCAGGTGATAGATCAGGTCGGCGCTTTCCGACTTCAGCGCGTCCGGCCCCTCGCTCATGGCGGCGATCAACGTCTCGACGGCTTCCTCGCCGACCTTCTGGGCGATCTTGCCCGTGCCCTTGGAGAACAGCTTCGCGGTGTGCGAACTGGCCGGGTCGGCGCCCTTGCGGGTCTCGATGGTGGCGTAGAGGCGCGTCAGCACGGAAGCATCGCCGCTCATGCCGCGTCCTCCAGCCGCACCGGCACGCCGGCGGCGCGCATATGTTCCTTGGTCTCTCGGATCGAGAACTCCCCGAAATGGAAGATCGAGGCGGCGAGCACGGCGGTCGCGTGACCCTCGGTGATGCCCTCGACCATGTGGTCGAGCGTGCCGACCCCGCCCGACGCGATCACCGGGATGCGGACTGCGTCCGCCACCGCGCGGGTCAGCGGCAGGTTGAAGCCGGTGCGCGTGCCGTCCCGGTCCATGGAGGTGAGCAGGATTTCGCCCGCGCCGTATGCCTCCATCTTCTTCGCCCATTCCACGGCGTCGATGCCAGTCGGCTTGCGGCCGCCATGGGTGAAGATCTCGAACCTGTTCTCTCCCACCGACTTGGCGTCAATGGCGACGACGATGCATTGCGCGCCGAACTTCTCGGAGGCCTCGCGGACGAATTCCGGGTTGAACACGGCGGCGGTGTTGATCGACACCTTGTCGGCGCCGGCCAGCAGCAGCTTGCGGATATCCTCGGTCGTGCGCACGCCGCCGCCGACGGTCAGCGGCATGAAGCATTGTTCCGCCGTCCGGCGCACCACGTCGTAGATGGTGTCGCGGCCCTCGTGGCTGGCGGTGATATCGAGGAAGCAGAGTTCGTCCGCGCCCTCGCGGTCGTAGAGCTTGGCCTGCTCCACGGGGTCGCCGGCATCGACGAGATCGACGAAATTGACACCCTTGACCACCCGGCCATTGGCGACATCGAGACAGGGTATGACGCGCATCTTCAGCATGGCCGTTTTCTTAGCTTCGCCCGCGCGGGGAGACAAAGGAAATCGGTGGCAACGTGTCGTCATCGCCGATGCCGAGCAACGTCAGTCCGGGATCCCCTGAACTCGCGGCGGATACCCGAGATCCCGGGTTCCGCCTCCGGCGGCCCCAGGATGACGTGCGGGACGGTGGTAGGACAGAATTCAACACTGGTCATCCTGGGGGCCGCGCAGCGGCAGCCCGGGATCTCCTGAGTCTGCGGTGGTCGTCGGAGGTGCCGAGTGCCGCCAGCGCCCGTATCTCCGCTTGCCAAGCATCACCCCCGCCGCTAACGTCCCGGCCATGAACATGAACGCGCACAAGAATTGGTGGTGGCGGCTCCCCTGAGGGTGGCCATGACGCTGCGCGCATACGCGACAGAATTTGGACCGCCCGAGGAATCTCCGGGCGGTTTTTTCATGTCCGGAATCCTCGCCGGGCCGGAAGCCTGAACCAGAAGGAACGATCGGACGATGGGCAAGGACATGAGCGAGACATTCGAGACGAAAGGCGGCATCACCGTCACCCGGGAGCGCCGGCGCGCACCCTACGACACGGCGATCTCCAGCTATGTCGAACAGCTGGACCGCAAGCGCGGCGCGATCTTCTCCTCCAACTACGAATATCCCGGCCGCTATTCCCGCTGGGACACCGCAATCATCGATCCGCCGCTGGCCGTCACCTCGCGCGGCCGCGAGATGAAGATAGACGCGCTCAACCCGCGCGGCGAACTGCTGCTCGGCGCGGTCGAGGCGTATCTTCGTGGCCATGCCGACATCAAGGCCGCCAGTCGCGACGGACGGCGTCTCGCCATCACGATCGCCGAGCCCGCGCGCATCTATACCGAGGAAGAACGCTCGCGCATGCCGACGGTCTTCTCGGTGCTGCGCTCGATTGTCGATCTGTTCCGCTGCGAGGACGAGGCGCTCGGTCTCTACGGCGCCTTCGGCTACGACCTCGCCTACCAGTTCGACCCTGTCGAGCAGCATGTGGTGCGGCCCGAGGAGCAGCGCGACATGGTGCTGTTCCTGCCGGACGAGGTGGTGGTGGTCGACCATTATTCCGTCGAGGCGTGGTACGACAGCTATTCCTTCACCATCGACGGCCGTTCGACCGCCGATCTCGAGGGCGGCGGCGCCGAGGAGGATTTCCGCTTCTCGACCGAAACCCCGCCCGCCGGCGACCACAAGCCCGGCGAATATGCGGACCTGGTGCGCGAGGCGAAGAAATCCTTCCTGCGCGGCGACCTGTTCGAGGTGGTGCCCGGCCAGGTGTTCTACGAGAAGTGCGAACGCCGGCCGGCGGAGATCTTCAACCGCCTGAAGGAGATCAACCCGTCGCCCTATTCCTTCTTCATCAATCTCGGCGAGGAGGAATATCTCGTCGGCGCGTCGCCGGAGATGTTCGTGCGCGTTACCGGGCGCCGGGTGGAGACCTGCCCGATTTCCGGCACCATCAAGCGCGGCGAGGACCCGATCGCGGATTCCGAACAGATCCTCAAGCTGCTCAATTCCAAGAAGGACGAGTCCGAACTTACGATGTGCTCGGACGTCGACCGCAACGACAAGTCGCGGGTCTGCGAGCCGGGGTCGGTGCGCATCATCGGCCGGCGCCAGATCGAGATGTATTCCCGCCTGATCCACACGGTCGACCATATCGAGGGCCGGCTGCGCGAGGGCATGGACGCCTTCGACGCCTTCCTGACCCATGCCTGGGCGGTCACCGTCACCGGCGCGCCGAAGCTCTGGGCCATGCGCTTCATCGAGAAGCATGAGCGCAGCCCGCGGGCCTGGTATGGCGGGGCCATCGGCATGATGCATTTCAACGGCGACATGAATACCGGGCTGACGCTGCGCACGGTGCGCATCGTCAAGGGCATCGCCCAGGTCCGCGCCGGAGCGACCCTGCTCAACGATTCCGATCCGGTCGAGGAGGAGAAGGAGACCGAACTCAAGGCGTCCGCCATGCGCGCCGCGATCGGCAAGGGCTCGAACTCCCTGGGCATCAACCTCTCCCGCGCCGCCCGCAAGGTCGGCGCCGGGCGGCGCATCCTGCTGATCGACCACGAGGACAGCTTCGTCCACACGCTCGCCAACTATTTCCGCCAGACCGGCGCCGAGGTGGTGACGCTGCGCACCCCGGTGGATGCGGCGGCCCTCGACGCGGTCGCCCCCGATCTTGCCGTGCTCTCGCCGGGTCCCGGCAGCCCGCAGGATTTCGGCACCGCGGAGACGATCAAGCTGCTGCGCTCGAAGGGTCTGCCGGTGTTCGGCGTCTGTCTCGGCTTGCAGGCGATCGCCGAGTATTTCGGCGGCACGCTGGCGCAGCTCGAGGACCCGGTGCATGGCAAGCCCTCGCGCATCCGCATCACCGAACCCGGCACGGTCTTCGCCGGCCTGCCGACGGACATCACCATCGGCCGCTACCACTCGCTCTATGCGGACAAGGCAACGTTGCCGGCCTCGCTCCGGGTGACGGCGGAGACCGCCGACGGCGTGATCATGGGTCTCGAACATGTCGCCGAGCCGGTCGCCGCAGTGCAGTTCCACCCGGAATCCATCATGTCGCTCAGCCACGATGTCGGCATGCGGATGATCGAGAACGTGGTGGAGATGCTCGGCCGCGCGGACGAGAAGGCGGGGGCGGCGTAAGACCGCTCCCACGCACCCTCGTCCTGAACCCGTTTCAGGACCCCGACCGTCTTGCCTGCGCCAACATGAACAGGCACCGGCCGATTTCGCGAGGTCCAGAACCGAGTCCAGGACGAGGGGGGGAACCATCACCATCAACAAACAATCGTCATCCTGATGACAATCAGGACCCATGCCTGAGTGGCAGCGACACGATGGTCGGTGCCGGTACCCCGGCAGTGCCCGGCGGATGATCTGTCAGGCTGGTCGTACGCTCAGGCATGGGTCCTGAATCAAGTTCAGGATGACGAACTTTTTTTGATGATAGCCTCCCCAAACCGTCATCCCGGATGGCGCGCAGCGGCAGTCCGGGACCTCCT
>JAVKCR010000338.1:0-6239 GCA_040222645.1 Rhodospirillales bacterium | reverse complement strand
CCGGCCGGGTGCTGTTCGGCAACGGCGAGATCTACAATTACCGCGAACTGCGCGCGGAATCTGAGCAGGCAGGCTACCGGCATATGACCGGCGGCGACATGGAGACCGCGCTGTCGTCGATGGCGCTGGCCGGAGAAGGATTCGAGAAGCGCCTCAACGGCATGTATGCCATCGCGATCTACGAACCGGGGGAGCACAGCCTCCTGCTGCTGCGCGACCGGCTCGGGATCAAGCCGCTCTACTGGGCGGAGTCCGCCGCTGGCTCGATCATCTTCGCCTCCGAGATCAAGGCGCTGTTCGCCACCGGGCTGATCAGCCCGGCCATCGACGAACAGGCGGTGAACCTCTATCTCGCGCATGGCTACGTGCCGGAACCGATGACCCTCTATCGCGGCGTGCAGAAACTGCCGGCAGGCTGCCGGATGAGCGTTGCCGCCGACGGGACACGCCGGATCGACCGCTACTGGTCGCCCCCGGTCGCCGCCGGGGACTGGCGGGATGTCGATGACGCCGCCGCCACGATGACCGAGGCGCTGGCCGAAGCGGTCCGACTGCAGCTCCGCAGCGACGTACCGGTGGGCGCGTTGCTCTCCGGCGGGCTTGATTCCGGGCTTATCGTGGCGCTGGCCGCCGCCCGGGCCGGTACGAAGCTGCATTCCTTCACCGTCCGCTTCGCCGGAGCCGATTACGACGAGACGCCGCTCGCCGACGCGGTCGCGGATCGCTGGTCGGCCGAACATACCCGGTTGACGGTCGAGGAGGATTCCATCGACCGTCACCTGGCGGGACTTGCCTGGCATGCGGACGAGCCGCTGGCAGATGCGAGCCTGCTGCCGAACTACCTGGTCCATGCACTGCTCGGCAAGGAGGTGCGGGTGGTGCTGAACGGCACCGGCGGCGACGAGTTGTTCGCCGGCTACATGCGCTATTTCCCGCAGGCCGTCGAAAGCCGCTACCTGAAGCTGCCCCGCTTCCTGCGCCGCGGCCTTGTCGAACCGCTCGTCGGCCGGGTCTCGCCGATGAACGCCTGGCGGCTGGCGCGGGCGGAGAAATTCACCGGCGATCCCGGCGGCTACCTGCACGATCACACCACCTATTTCCCACCGCCCCTGCGCCGGCTGCTCGGCAATGACATGGAAACACCGGTCGCGGCGCAACGGCGATTGTTCCCGACAGCCGCGCAGGATCTGCAGACCGGCATGCTGTCGGCGGATATCCAGACCTACCTGCGCGAAGACCTGCTTTGCCTGCTCGACCGCACCAGCATGGCCCACTCGGTCGAGGGCCGGGTGCCGTTCCTCGACCACAATCTCGTCGGGCTGGCGCTGTCGCTGCCAGCGGCAATCCGCACGCCGGGCGGGCTGCAGAAGGGGCTGGAACGGCGGATGGCGGAAGCGTTCCTGCCGGAGGGCGTTCTGAACGCGCCGAAACGCGGCTTCGCCTCGCCGGTCGGCGCCTGGCTCAAGGGCGACTTCGCCCGCACCGCCCGGCGGCTGCTAACCGCGCCTCGGGCGCTCGATCGCGGCTGGTGGACGAGGGACGGCATCGAGCGGCTGTTCGCCGACACGGCCACCCACGGCCACCGCCTCTATGCCCTGGCCATGCTGGAGGCGACGGTCAGGCTGCATGCCGAAATGCCCGCCGGGGCGACCTCCGCGCCTTCATCCACCGCGGAGCTGCTCGATGCCTGAGAACGGCAATCGCCGCAGCGTGCCGGTCTGCGTCATCGTGCCGGCCTGGAACGCCGCCGGCAGCATCGCGCGAACTCTTGAAAGCATCGCCAGCCAGACCGTGGCACCGCGGGAAACCATCGTCATCGACGACGGCTCGACGGATGGGACCCAGACATTGGTGCGCGAATTTATCGCAACCCATCCCGGTTTCGACATCCGGCTGGTCGAACAGGCGAATGCCGGCGCGGCCGCTGCCCGCAACGCCGGCATCCGGGCAACCACCGCCGAGTATGTTGCTTTCCTCGATGCCGACGATTGCTGGCTGCCGCAGAAACTGGCGCACACCCTGCCGCTGCTCCGCGATCCGACGGTACAGATCGCTGCGACCGACATGCTGGTCGACGACGGCTCCGGCGAACTGACGGTGATGGAATGCGCGAAGCGTTTCGCCGGCCCCCAGGATGCCTTCACGACCCAGTTCCTGAAGGGCTCCATCGCCACCTCGACGGTGATCGCGCGGCGCGCCGCCGTGCTGGCGGCAGACGGCTTCGACGAAAGCCTTGGCGCGGCGCATGATTACGACCTCTGGGTGACGATTCTCGATCGTCACCGCGACGGGCTGGCCATGCTGGACGAGCCGTTGACCATCTATGATGGGCGCCTGCAGGGCATCACCGGCAATGCGGAGCGCCGGCGGCGCTGTTCGCTCGAGGTGGTCTACCGCTTTGGCGGTCGGTTCGGCCTGCGGTCCGCCTTCATCTCCCTGCTGAGGGTCGCCCTCGTGCAACGCCAGGCTTTCCAGACCCATCGCGCCAAGGGCAGCCGCAAGGGCATGGCGCTGGCCGTGCTCACGGCCCTGCCGGCGGGTGTGTTCGCGCTGCTGGCACTGGCTTTCCCGGCGGTCCGGAAACCGGGTCCGGACGAACCCGGCATTCGTGTTTCCCGAGCCGCCACCCTAGGCGCCGGGCTGATCGCGATTGCCGTCATCGGCGGCTGGCTGGCACAGTTCGGCGGTATTGCCGGCGCGGTTCTCCGGGTGCTGGGACTCGGATGATCGCCTTTGCCACCCTCGCTCTGCTGACGCTGGCGGCCACCGGGCTTGGCGCGGCGACGCTGCGGGGGCTCGATCTGCTCGGTAATCTCGATGCGCGCGAGACCGTGCCGTGGAGCTTCGGCATCGGCTTCGGCTGGCTCGGCCTGCTGGTCTGGGTGGCGTATGCGGTGGGCATCACCGGCACCACCGGACTGTCGGTGCTGCTGGGCGTCGCGGCCTTGCCGGCGCTGTTGCTGGTCCGGCGGCTGCCGCGCCCTGGACGAGCGCCGGGCTGGTTCGGCCTCGCGGTGATGGTCGGGCTGGCCGCCGCATTGTCGATGGACCTCGTCGAGGGAATGGCACCGCCGGTCGACGCCGACAGCATGGCCTACCATTTCTACCGGCCGCAGCAATTCATCGCCTGGAACGAGATCCGCTTCATTCCTTTCGCACTGACCGGCGCGGTGCCGCTCGGGGTACAGCTCGCCTACCTGCCGGCACTCCGGATCGGCGGCGAACAGGCGCTGACGCTCTGGTGCTTCCTGTCGGGCTGGATGGCGGTCTGGATGGTCTATGGCCTGGTCCGCCGCGCGGCGCCGCCGGCCTGGGCCGGGGCCATCGCGCTGGTCTTCGCAACAATTCCGGCGATGCTCTACAGCGCCGGGTCGGGACATGCGGAACCGAGGCAGATACTGTTCGTCACCATCGCGGTGATCGCGGCGGCCGAGGCGGTGAAATCCGGGTCGGCGCGCTGGATCATCCTCGCCGGGCTGGCCGCCGGGTTCTTCACCGCGAGCAAGTATACCGGGCTGCTGCTGATGGCGGCCTGCGGCTTGGTGGTGCTGTTCGGCCCACACCGCATCCGCAATCTCGCCCTGTTCAGCATCGCCGCGTTCGCGGTCTCCTGCGCCTGGTACCTGCGCAACTACATCCATACCGGCGATCCGGTGTTTCCGGCATTGTTCAACCTGCTGCCGTACCATCAGGACATTCCCTGGGGGGCGGCCCAGCAGTCGGCGATGGATTTCCGCTTCGGCAAGGAGGTAGCGGTACCGCCAGGCCTCTTCTGGATGCTCGCCTACCCGTTCAAGGCGACCTTCGACCCGCTGCCGATCTGGGAAGCGGCGCGTACCGGTTTCGGCCCGTTTCCCGTGCTGTTCGGCCTGCTGGCGCTGGTCGGGCTTTACCGCCGCCGGACGTTTTCAGGAACCCTTGCGGTCTCGCTGGCGATCCTGGTTCTGTTCTACGTGATCTGGTTCCATCTCGGCGGCGCGCAGCGGGTGCGACACCTGCTGCCAGTCTTCGGCCTTGCCGCCGCCGGGCTCGGCATCGCCGGATGGCGGGCGGTGGAGAACAGCCGTCTGGTGGTGCCTGCCGCGCTCGCGCTCGCCGCGATCTCGGTCATCCAGCTTGGCGGACAGGCGCTGTTCACCAAGCCTTTCGCCGGCTATCTCGCCAGTGGTGAGACGCGGCGCGACTTCCATCTGCGCACCATCGACCATTACGACGCGATCGACTGGATCAATCGCAATCTCGGCCCCGGCGACCTGGTGCTGCATGAGAACCGGCGGACCAACTATCTCTACGAAGTGCCGGCCTACTATGTCGACAACGCGCTGCAGGCAGTGATCGACATCGCCCCGGCAAGCCCCGTCGATGCGGCCCGGTTCCTCGAACAGGCGACCGCCATCGGCGCCACCTACATCCTGCTAACCCCCGATCTCGTGGAGCCGCCGAACCCGGACCGGCAGGGCATGGCGGTCTATGTCCGCAAGCTGATCGCCGCCGGCTGCACCCGCGAGGTGAAGCGCTTCGAAACCCGGCTGATGTGGTCGCGCACCCTGGGCGGCGACGGGTCGCAACCGAGCAGCGCGCTGCTGCTTCAGCTCGAACCGGACGGCTGCAATCCCGGCTGACGCCGTCGAGGTTTACTCCGGGCTATGCGGCTGATATTCAGACGCCGCCTACTAGGCCAGCATCCGGCCCACCCAGGAGCCCAGATCCCGTCGTGACGATTCAGGTCGACGTCGTAATCCCCGCCTACAACGAGGAAGCCTCGATTATCGAGCTGCTCGAATCCGTCCGCCGCCAGGCGGTCGAGGGCGTGGCATTCAACATGATCGTCGTCGATGACGGCTCGCGGGACCGCACGGTCGAACTGCTCGAGGCCCGGCCCGATCTCTATGACCGGCTGGTGCGCAAGGAGAACGGCGGCAAGGGTTCCGCCGTACTCGCCGCGCTCGAGGCCGCCGAGGGCGACTTCATCCTGTTCCAGGATGCCGATCTCGAATACGACCCGGACGAATATCACCTCCTGATGCAGCCGGTTCTGGACCATGATGCCGATATCGTCATGGGCAGCCGCATGCTGGCGCCACGCGTCACCCGGGTGCACTACTTCTGGCACAAGGTCGGCAACGCGGTGATCACGCTGGCCTTCAATATTCTGAACAACACCACCTTCACCGACACCTATTCCTGCTACCTGATGTACCGCCGCACGCTGGTCCGGGCCGACGAACTGAGAACGCTGGGCTGGGAACAGCATGCCGAGATCCTGTCGCTCGCCGCGCAGCGCGCGAAGCGGATCTACGAGGTGCCGGTCAGCTATCACGGCCGCTCCTACGAGGACGGCAAGAAGATCCGCTGGCACCATGCGCTGCCGGTGCTCTGGACCATCCTGAAAATGCGGCTGACCCGCGCCGGCTGAGGAGAGCCTTTGATGTCCGACAAGACGACCATCGATCCGGTTACCGACGAGGAACGCGCCACCTGGCCGAAGGAACCGATCGTCGAGCTGGAAAAGCCGTTCGACGACGTCCGCGGCTCGATCAAGCCGCTGGTCGACATGCTGATGAAGTCGGCGGTGCTGATCGAGTCGAAGAAAGGCGCGATCCGCGCCCAGCACTACCACCTGACGGACTGGCATTATTGCTACGTCCTGGAGGGCGCGATGGAATATTACCACCGCGAGACCGGGTCCGACGCCGAGCCGGAGATGCTGGTGGTGCGCAAGGGCCAGATGGTCTTCACCCCGCCGATGGTCGACCACGCCATGAAGTTCCCGGAGGACTGCACCTTTCTCACGCTGTCGCGCAACCCGCGCGACCAGGAAAGCTACGAGAAGGACGTGGTGCGCATCCGCATGATCGACACCGAAGGCGCGCTGACCTGGACACCCGATGACAACAAGTAAGGCCGCCTGTCACCGGCGGAGCGACTGCCGTCTCTGCGGCTCGGGGGAACTCGACCTCGTTCTCGGCCTCGCCGCGACGCCGCCGGCCAACGCTTTCGTGCCCGCCGGCCGGCTGGACGAAGAACAGGCCCGTTTCCCGCTCGACGTCTTCCAGTGCCGGGATTGCGGCCATGTCCAGCTGCTCGACGTGGTCGATCCGGAAATCCTGTTCGCCGATTATGTTTACGTATCCGGGACCTCGCCTGTCTTCGTGCGGCATTTCGAGGATTACGCGGCGAAGGTGATGGCCGGCTACGCGCCGCCCGAAGGCGCGCTTGCCTTCGATATCGGCTCGAAC
>JAVKCR010000337.1:0-3890 GCA_040222645.1 Rhodospirillales bacterium | reverse complement strand
GTTCCCACGAAAGTGGGAACCTCTGCGGCGTACAAGGTGACTGGATCGCGGGGTTCCCACTTTCGTGGGAACGAAGGGAATGTGCAGCCAGGAACAGAGTTGATGACGAGATTGAAAGGCTTCCGCCTACAATAATTCGTCATCCTGATGGCAATCAGGATGACGATGTAATTTATTTTTTTACAGTGACATAGAACAGGAAACAGGGAACTCCCCCGCCCACTCCTCCATGTCGGCAGCCGTCAGTTCCGCCGCGTCAGCAGGCCCCGCGCGATGACATGCGCCTGGATCTCCGCGGCGCCCTCGAAGATGTTGAGGATGCGGGCGTCGCAGAGGACGCGGCTGATCGGGTATTCCAGCGCGTAGCCGTTGCCGCCGTGGATCTGGAGCGCATTGTCGGCGTTCGACCACGCCACCCGGGCGCCGAGCAGCTTGGCCATGCCGGCCTCGACGTCGCAACGCCGGTCGGAATCCTTCTCGCGGGCCGAATGGTAGGTCAGCTGGCGGGCGATCATGGTCTCGACCGCCATCCAGGCGATCTTGCCGTGGACGCGCGGGAATTCGTAGATCGGCTTGCCGAACTGAACCCGGTCGCGGGCGTAGGCGAGACCCAGTTCCATGGCGTTCTGGGCGACGCCGACGGCGCGCGCCGCGGTCTGGATGCGCGCACTCTCGAAGGTCGCCATCAATTGTTTGAAGCCCTGCCCCTCCTCGCCGCCGAGCAATTGGCCGGCCGGCACCTCGAAGCCGTCGAAGCCGAGTTCGTATTCCTTCATGCCGCGATAGCCGAGCACGTGGATCTCGCCGCCGGTCATGCCGGGCGCCGGGAACGGGTCGGCCTCGGTGCCGCGCGGCTTCTCGGCGAGAAACATGGAGAGGCCCTTGTAGCCCGGCTCGTCCGCGTCGGTGCGCGCCAGCAGCGTCATCAGGTCCGAGCGCGCGGCATGGGTGATCCAGGTCTTGTTGCCGGTCACCTTGTAGCTATCGCCGTCGCGCACCGCGCGGGTGCGCAGCGCGCCGAGGTCGGAGCCGGTGTTCGGTTCCGTGAAGACGGCGGTCGGCAGGATCTCGCCCGACGCGATCTTCGGCAGGTAATGGGCCTTCTGCGCCTCCGTGCCGCCGAGACGGATCAGTTCGGCGGCGATCTCGGAGCGGGTGCCGAGCGAGCCGACGCCGATATAGGCGCGGCTCAGTTCCTCGGTGACGACGCACATCGCCGTCTTGCCCATGCCGAGCCCGCCCCATTCCTCCGGCACGGTGAGGCCGAAGACGCCGAGCTCGGCCATTTCCTCGACCACCTCGATCGGGATCAGCTCGTCTTTCAGGTGCCATTCATGGGCATGGGGCGCGACCTTGTCCTCGCAGAAGCGGCGGAACTGGTCCTGCACCATGCCGAGCATCTCGTCGTCGAAACCGGGATTGCCGAAATTGCCCTCGGCGATCAGTTCGGCGATGCGCGCCCGGGTCGCCGGATTGTTGCCGGCCGCCATCAGGGCGCGGACATCCGCCGTCAGGAAGGCGGCGACGGTCTCGCCGGAGACGCCCATGTCGGCGGGGCGCAGGATCTCGCCCTGGCTGAGCAGCAGGCCGCCGGAGAGCTGGCCGAGATATTCGCCGAAGGCCGCGCCCAGCATCAGCCGCTCGAGCTCACCGAAATCGCCGGAGGATTCCAGCCGTTCGCCCCAGCCGAGCATCTGGCGCAGGCCCTCGACATAGGTCGTGGTCCAGGACAGGCCGTGGGTGGCGTATTGTTCCGCCTCGAACGCCTCTGCGGAGATCCTGCCATCGGGCGCGACCTTGGCCGCGACGCCTTGCCGGGCGGCGGCGAGCAGCGTGTCGGCGGCGGTCAGCGCCGCGCGGCAGGCCGGCAGGAGGTCGATCTCGGCGGCGGGGGTATCGGTCATGGCGTCGGGCATATCGGGGCGGTTCCAGATTGAATAGGAGACCTCGTCCTGAACTCGTTTCAGGACCCCGACCAACCGGTCTGAGCGTCGTTTGACAGGCCCGGACCGTTCTCTCGGGGTCCTGAAACAAGTTCAGGACGAGGTTATATCTCCTGTATGGGCAGCGTCAGCCCTCGATGCAATCCTCGAGCGTGCGCAGGCCGGGCCGCTTCGCCTGTACCAGGACCGCCATGTTGCCCGGCTTGTGCTGGTTCGCCATCATCTTGGAATGGGCGAGCGGGATGTCGTCCCACGAGAACACCTCCGACATGCAGGGGTCGATGCGGCGTTCGATGACCAGCCGGTTGGCCTGGGCGGACTGCTTCAGATTGGCGAAGTGGCTGCCCTGGATACGCTTCTGGCGCATCCAGACGAAGCGCGCATCCATGGTCAGGTTGTAGCCGGTGGTGCCGGCGCAGAACACGACCATGCCGCCGCGCTTCACCACGAAGCAGGAGACCGGGAAGGTCGCCTCGCCGGGATGCTCGAAGACGAAGTCGACGTCGTTGCCCTTGCCGGTGAACTCCCAGATCGCCTTGCCGAACTTCCGGCATTCCTTCATGTAGTCGGCAAATTCCGGACCGTTGACCGGCGGCAGCTGGCCCCAGCAATTGAAGTCCTTGCGGTTGATGACGCCGACCGCGCCGAGCGACTGCACGAACTCGCGCTTGCTCTCTTCCGAGATGATGCCGATGGCGTTGGCGCCGGCGGTGTTGATGAGCTGGATCGCCATCGAACCGAGGCCGCCGGAGGCGCCCCAGACCAGCACGTTGTCACCCGGCCGCAGGATATGCGGGCGGTGGCCGAACAGCATGCGGTAGGCGGTCGCCAGTGTGAGCACGTAACAGCCGCTCTCTTCCCAGGTCAGGTGCTTCGGACGCGGCATGCATTGCTGCGCCTGCACGCGGCAGAACTGGGCGAAGGAGCCGTCCGGCGTCTCGTAGCCCCAGATCCGCTGGGTCGGCGAGAACATCGGGTCGCCGCCGTTGCATTCCTCGTCGTCGCCGTCGTCCTGGTTGCAGTGCACCACGACCTCGTCGCCGACCTTGAACCGGGTGACCTTGGAGCCGACAGCCCAGACGATCCCCGACGCATCCGACCCGGCGATATGATAGTCCGCGCCATGCACGTCGAACACCGACATCGGCTTGCCGAGGCCAGCCCAGACGCCGTTGTAAATGACGCCGGCGGCCATCACCATGACCAGCACATCATGGGAATCGATCTCCGGGACATCGACGATTTCGTCGCGGAAAGACTGCTCCGGCGGGCCATGACGGTCGGCCCGGATAGCCCAGGCATGCATCTTTTTCGGCACGTGACCGAGAGGCGGGATCTCTCCCACCCGGTAAATGTCCTTCTTCTCCCCCTCGGCCGAGAAATCGATCACTTCGGCGGTATTGCTCATGGTAAGCCCCCTGTTCTGTCGCTCGGTCCTGTTTCTGTGGACCGGATTCGCCTCTGGCAGTATCGTTCTTAGCTAGTGCAAAAATTTTTCGCAACGCAAAAACGTAAGTTTGTTCCAAAAAACTTTGCTCTTGCGTACGAATATGTCTGCACGTATGAATGTCTGGACATATTAGGACTATCGAACAAGCTAACCATCTGAAAAACAAGGCTTCTGGGGATATCATGCCGCAACGCGACAAACCGTGGATTTTCAGGACCTATTCGGGCCATTCCAGCGCTGCCGAAAGCAACAGGCTTTACCTGAAGAACCTGGAGAAGGGCCAGACCGGCCTCTCCATCGCCTTCGACCTGCCGACGCAGACCGGCTACGATTCGGACCATCCGCTGTCGCGCGGCGAGGTCGGCAAGGTCGGCGTGCCGGTCGGCCATCTCGGCGACATGACGACGCTGCTCGACGGCATTCCGCTCGACCGGATGAACACCTCGATGACGATCAACGCGCCGGCGGCCTGGCTGCTGTCGCTCTATATCGCGGCG
>JAVKCR010000336.1:0-2499 GCA_040222645.1 Rhodospirillales bacterium | reverse complement strand
CGGGCGTCGCCGATGCTCTCGCCCGAGATAAGGATACGCTCGGCGTTCATCCCGTCGAGGATGTAGTAGAAGCCCCTGCCCTCCTCGCCGATCAGGCTGGAGGCCGGGATGCGCATGTTGTCGAAGAACACCTCGGTGGTGTTGTGGTTGATCATGGCGTCGATCGGCCGGATCTCGCAGCCCTTGCCCTTCACCTCCCGCAGATCGACGAGGAAGATCGACAGCCCGAGGGTCTTCTTCGCCACCTGGTCGAGCGGCGTGGTCCGCGCCAGCAGCAGCATCAGGTCGGAGTGGAGCGCGCGGGAGGTCCAGACCTTCTGGCCGTTGACCACATAGTCGTCGCCGTCGCGCACGGCCTTCGTCTTCAGCGCGGTGGTATCGGTGCCGCTGGTCGGCTCGGTCACCCCGAAGGCCTGCAGGCGAAGTGCGCCGGAGGCGATCTTCGGCAGGTACTCGGCCTTCTGTTCCGCACTTCCATGACGCAGCAACGCGCCCATGATGTACATCTGCGCGTGGCAGGCGCCGGCGGAACAGCCGGCTTCATGGATGGTCTCGAGGATCACGGTCGCCGCGCGGATCGGCAGCCCCGCCCCGCCATATTCCTCGGGGATCAGCGCGCCGAGGAAGCCGGTCTCGGTGAGTTCCTCGACGAACTCGGTCGGGTAGCCCGACTCAGGTTCCAGCGCGCGCCAGTATTCGCCGGGATACTTCTCGCAGATCTTCGCCACCGATTCCCGGATTTCCGGGTAATCGAGGCCGAGATCCATTGCAATATCGTCAGTCATCTTGTGCTTACTCCGCCGCCATCAGGGACGCCGGCCGGAAACCCTTCGGCGGGCCGGCCAGGTTGAACGCGCCATGGGTCGGCTCGCCGTTGAGGTGGGATTCCATGATCTCTCGCGCGGCCAGCAGCCGGTCGAGATCGACGCCGGTGCGCAGCCCCATGGATTCGAGCATGAAGACGAGGTCGTCCATCACCACGTTGCCGCTGGCGCCGGGCGCGTAGGGGCAGCCGCCGAGCCCGCCGAGCGAGGCGTCGAAGCGGGTGCAGCCGGCATCCAGCGCCGCCACCACGTTGGCGAGGCCGAGGCCGCGCGTGTCGTGGAAATGGCAGGTGACGGCGAAGTCCTTGCCGATCTGGCCATAGAGGCGCGAGACCAGCGTCCGGACCTGCGCCGGGTTGGCGTAGCCCACCGTGTCGGCGATCGCGAGTTCGTCGGCGCCGCGCTTTACCAGCTCGTCGGCGACCCGCATCACGTCGTCCGGATCGACCGACCCGGAAATGGTGCAGCCGAAGGAGGTCGCCATGCCGGCGCAGACGATCACGTCGGCGAATTCCGGATGGTCCTTGCGGTACTCGATGATGCGCGAGAACTCGTCGAGCGACTGGTCCACCGTGCGCCGCACGTTCGCCATGTTGTGCTCTTCCGAGACCGACATGACGAAGTTGAGCTTGTGGGTGCCAGACGCGAAGCCGTTCTCGGCGCCGCGCAGGTTCGGTACCAGCGTCGAGACCGTCAGCCCCTCGATGCCGATGGAACCGGCCACCACGTCGGCGGCGTCGGCCATCTGCGGCAGCAGCTTCGGATTGACGAAGGAGGCGACCTCGATCTCCGGCACGCCGGCGGCGGCCTCGGCCCGGATCCAGTCCAGCTTGGCCTTGGTCGGGAAGATGGTCGGGATGCTCTGCAGCCCGTCGCGGGTGCCGACTTCCTGCACCCTCACGTCGATTGTCGATGTCATGTCGGGTCTCCTATTTGCCCTTGTAGACCGGCTTGCGCTTCTCGTTGAACGACTTGATGCCCTCCAGCCGGTCCTCGGTGGTGACCATGCGGTTGTAGGCCTCGATCTCGAACATGTAGCCGGTATTGCGGTCGACCTGGGTCGCGACCGAGACCGACTTCTTCGCCTGCCGGGTCGAGATCGGGGCGTTCGCCGCGATCTTGCGCGCGGTGGCCAGCGCCTCGTCGACCAGGGTCTCCGGTTCGCAGAGCTTGTTGACGAGGCCCCATTGCAGCGCTTCCTCGGCGCTGAACGGCGTGCCGGTCAGGATGATCTCCTTGGCCCGGCGTTCGCCGACCGCGTGCGGCAGGTTCTGGGTGCCCATGGCGCCCGGCATGATGCCCAGCGTCACTTCCGTCAGCGCGAAGCGGGCGCGGGTCGAGGCATAGGCGAAGTCGGCCAGCAGCACGAACTCGCAGCCGCCGGCATAGGCCGGGCCGTTGACCGCGGCGATGACCGGCACCGGGCAATCCCTGAAGGCGCGCACGCCCTGCTCGAACAGCGCGTGCTGCTTCTGCCAGGTCTCGTCGGTCATGCCGTTGCGTTCCTTGAGATCGCCGCCGGCGCAGAACACCTTGTCGCCGCGCCCGGTCATGACGATGCAGCGGAGGTCCTCCTGGTCGATATAGAGGCCCATGAACAGGTCGCGGAGGTCGTAGCCCATCTGCGTGTTCATGGCGTTGGCCGATTGCGGCCTGTCGACGGTCAGCAGCAGGA
>JAVKCR010000335.1:0-2778 GCA_040222645.1 Rhodospirillales bacterium | reverse complement strand
ATGATCACCCGCCGGTAAGGCAGACCCTTGGCACGGGCGAACTTGATGTAATCCATGTGGATGGTCTCGCGCACGCCGGCCCGCGACAGCCGGATGACCAGCGAGATCTTGAGAAGGGCGAGGTTGAGCGCCGGCATCATCAGGTGCCGGATGCCGTCCCAGGTCAGGAAACTGACCTCGATGCCGAGGACCTCCACCGTTTCGCCGCGTCCGGTCGACGGCAGCCAGCCGAGATAGACGGCGAAGATCATGATCATCATCAGCCCGACCCAGAAGGTCGGCAGGCTGAAGCCGAGAATGGAGCCCGACATGATGATCTTCGACGGTATGGAGCCATGGCGAAGGCCGGCATAGACCCCAAGGGGAATGCCGAGAACCACGGACAGGAAGAGGGCGGCGAATGCCAATTCCAGCGTAGCGGGCATCTTCTGAAGGATCAGCTTGAGAGCCGAATCGTTCATCACGAAGGAATTGCCGAGGTCGCCCTGCAACGCCTTGCCGAGGAATATCCAGTATTGTTCGTAGACCGGCCGGTCGAGACCGAGAGCCTTGGTGACGCGCTCTAGTTCTTCCTGCGGCGCATCGGGCGCTACCATGGAATGTACGGGGTCGCCAACGAGGTAGACCCCGACAAAGACCAGAACGGACATGATCGCGACAACAAGGATGCTCTGCATCAGTCGCCGGATAATGAATACGGACATCTCGCCTCTCTCCGATGCCGGTTGCGAAAAGAAACCGGGCGCCAGTCAACTGGCGCCCGGCAACCGTTCCGCGGATTACTTCACGGTTGTGACCGTGTAGTAGACCGTATGTTCATCTGAACGACCGGCATAGGTCAGGCCCTTGCGGGTGGCCCAGACGCTTTCCTGGTAGTGCAGCGGGATGATGCCCTGGCTTTCGCCGATGGCGATTTCGGTCGCCTTGGCGAGCAGCTTCTCGCGTTCGCCGTCATCGACGGTCGCGAGGGCCTGTGCAAGCACCTCATCCATCTTCGGGTTGGAATGACGGCCACGGTTGGCGGCGCCAAGACCCTTCGACTTGTCGTAGGTCGCGAGCAGCGACTTCAGCGGAGACGAGGATTCACCCGTGCCCGAACCCCAGCCGACGAGGACGAGGCTGAATTCCGGCGTCTTGTCCGGGCCGCCCGCGGAGGCACGGCTGAAGAACACCGACGGAGGAATGGTCACGACCTCGGCCTTGATGCCGATACGGGTCAGCATCTGGCCAACGGCTTCGAGAACTTTCGCATCGTTGGCATAGCGGCCGTTCGGGCCATGGATCTTCATCTTGAAGCCATCCGGAAAACCGGCTTCGGCGAGCAGCTTCTTGGCGCCTTCCGGGTCGTAGGGTTCCGGCTTCAGATTTTCAGACCGGCCGAAGAAACCGTCCGGCAGCAGCTGGCCAGCCGGAATAGCGACGCCTTCCATCACCCGGGCGACGATCGCTTCGCGGTTGATGGCTTTCGAGATCGCCTTGCGGACACGCACGTCGAGCAGCGGGTTCTTGATCTTGCTGCCATCATTCGCAGTGATATCGGGCGAGTCTTCACGGAACTGATCCATGTGGAGATAGATCACGCGGTTCGACACCTTGCGGCTGAGCGCGACCTTGTCGTTGGTCGCCAGGTTGGCGATATCGATGGTCGGCACGTTGTCGATGAAGTCGACGTCACCGGCGAGCAGCGCCGCGACGCGCGAGGGGTCGGACTTGATCGGCTTGACGGAGACCGTCTTCCATTCAGGCTTCTTGCCCCAGTAATCTTCGTTCCGTTCGAGGATCAGCTTTTCGCCCTTGACGAACTCGACGAACTTGAACGGGCCGGTGCCGATAGCGGCCTTGCCGGAATCGAAGTCCGCGGTGGACGCGCCTTCGGCGGCCTTCTTCGACAGGATGGCAACCGTTGAAAGGTCGGCCGGCATCAGCGGATAGGGTTCTTCCGTGGTCGCATGGATCGTGAAGTCGTCGATCTTCTTGAAGGACTTGCCCTTGATGTAGGTGCCGTAACCCGAGGGGCTGTTCGGCACGTTGGGCGCGCGCTCCATGGTGAAGATCACGTCATCCGCGGTGAACGGCGAGCCGTCGTGGAACTTGACGCCCTGACGGAGCTTGAACTCCCAGGTCAAATCGTTGATGGGCTTCCAGGAAACCGCGAGGTCCGGCGTCACGCGCTGGTTCTCGTCCTGGGTCATCAGGCGGCCGAAAATGTTCTTCGCCACGGCGTTGTTCGGGCCGAGGTTGTGATAATGCGGGTCGACCGACGAAGGCTCCGCATAAAGGCCGATACGCAGTTCCTGCGCCCCGGCGCTTGCCGCAACGCTGAACGACGCTGCGACCATCAAGCCGAGTACCGGCTTCATGAATTTCATAGCAAATCTCCCTGTTTGGTTCCCTTGCGGGAATAGCTCCAGGACCCCGTCGGGGATCCTGTTACGACGATCTTGCCGAAAACGGCATATGACGACAAGCCGCGGTATTTTCCGCGATAAAAACCGCCCCCTCCGGCAGGGATTTGGCGGGAAAATCTGTCATCATGCAAATTAATTAGTAAGATGATCGTCATGCATCCTGATTATGTTCTGGGTATCGACCTCAACCTCCTGAAAGTGTTCAGCGCGATCTATCGCGAGCGGCACCTGACGCGTGCCGGCGAGCGCATCGGGCTGACCCAGCCGGCGATGAGCCAGGCGCTTCGGCGGTTGCGTTCACACTTCTCGGACGACCTGTTCATCCGGTCCAGCGGCGGCATGCGGCCGACTGTACTCGCGGATGACCTCA
>JAVKCR010000334.1:0-3683 GCA_040222645.1 Rhodospirillales bacterium | reverse complement strand
CTTGAAGCCGCTATAGGCGGATTCGAGACGGGACTGGTTTTCCGCCATTTCCTTGACCATCAGGTAGACGATCTCGTCATCCATGGCATCGGAGGTGAAGATCGTCGTCGGCAGGTTCAGCGCCTTCACCGGCTGGGTCTGCGTCGGGTAGGTGCCGGCGGGAATGGTGAAACGGGTGTAGCCCCAGTCCTTGACCATGCGGTCGCGGATTTCTTCCGGCATGTCGTACAGGTAGGAATCGCGGGCGGCCATCGCCTGCTGGTGGTCGCTCGAGTTCAGGCCGACCGTGTTGGTGTAGATGTCGATCTGGCGGTTCTGGAAGGCGTCGAGAAGGCCTTCCTGCGCGCCCTCCATCACGGTGCCGCCGGCGGCTTCGATGCCGGCGAAGTCGGTGCCGTACATTTCCATGATCCGCTCGATGCCGAACAGGTTCGAGGAACCCTTGGCGCCGACGCCGATACGCACCTTTGCCCCGTCCTTGACCTTGGCGAAGATGTCGGCCGGGACATCGCCCGCCATGGTGATCTGGACGGTGTTGGCGACAACGTTGGCGATGGCGCGCAGGTTCTTCATGCCTTCCTTCGGCATGACCGGGTTGTTGCCGTCATAGATCGCCCGCAGGAACGGGCCGTAGGACAGGCCGAAATCGGCCTTGCCGCTGCCCACGGCAAGCGGATTGCCGATCGCTCCCTTGCCGGGAATGGTGCTGACCGGCTGGCCTTCGTAGTGCTTGTTGACCATTTCGGAGATCGCGGTTGCGGTCGGGAACCACGTACCGGTCGGACCGCCGGAAATGAAGGTCGCGATGGCGTGCTTCTTTTCCTGCGCGGCGGCGGGCGCGATTGTCAGAGCGATCACGCTGGCCGCGCTGATAGCCAAGGTCGTCAGTTTCATTCTTGTCTCCCTCACTGGAACCGCCGCGGGATGTTTCCGTCGTGCGGTTCGATTAAGCCTGGGAAAAACCCGATCCGGCGCCTTTCCCTATCCCGGCGTCCCGTGACCTCGGCGGCATTCGTGCGATGGTTCTCCGGCTGCCTGGCAGCAGGACGACCGCACTGCTCCGCGTCACGGGAGCTGATGTAGTGTTTTAAACACGAACAGATGTTTTGTATACAAAAATATTGCTCCTGGAGCGGCCGCGTTCAGAACCGGCCGCAATCGACCTTCAGGGTTTCGCCCGTCGTCGCACCGGAGGCGGCGGAGGCGAGGAACAGGGCGGCGTAGCCGACCTCCAGCGGATCGACCCAGCGCTTCAGCGCGGCGGGGTCGGTGTAGTTCTGCCGGACGATCTCCTCGACGGGCCGGCCTTCCTGCTCGGCGCGGCGGGCGAGGATACGGTCCATGTTCTCGCCGGAAACCGCGCCGGGCAGCAGTGCGTTGACCCGCACGCCGAGTGGTCCGAGCTCGCGTGCGACCGCCTCGGTCATGCCGACCAGGGCGAATTTCGAGGCGCAGTAGGCGGTGCGCATGGGATAGCCGCGAACGCCCATCAGCGAGGACATGTTGACGATCGCACCGCCCTTCTGCGCACTCATCCGCTTTGCCGCCGCCTTCAGGCAATGCAGGGCGCCGAACAGGTTGACCTCCATGCAGGCGCGCCAGGCGTCGATATCGACATCGGCGACCGGCGCGATGGGGCCGGGCCCGCCGGCATTGTTGATCAATATGTCGACCCGGCCGGTGATGCCGGCTGCCGTGTTGAACATCGCTTCGACCTGGCCGTAATCGGCGACGTCGCAGACCACCGCCGTGCCGCCGAGGCGCCGCGCGACCGGCTCCAGCGTCTCCGCGGTGCGCCCGGCGACGACGACGTGGGCGCCGGCTTCCGCCAGCACTTCCGCACAGGCCTCGCCAATGCCGCTGCCGCCGCCGGTGACGATGGCCACCTGTCCGCTGACACGGGTTATCCTCGCATGGTCGATCATGGCTGTTTTTCCTCGATGAAATCGCGGGCCGGGTCGAACAGGGGCAGTTCGGTCTCCCGGCCAAGAATGAAGTCGCCCATAAGACGGCTGATATAGGGCCCGATGGTGTAGCCGCCGCGCACGCAACCCAGCAGGAAGGCGTTCTCGATACCGGGCGCAGCTCCGGCGAGCGGGTAGAAGTCCGGCACGTTCGCCTCGAACCCGGTCCATGACCGGACGATGCGGAGTTCGGAAAGCCCGGGCACGGCATAGCGCGCGAGCCTGAGGTTGGGCAGCACGCTGGCGGCGTTCACCCGGCCGCGGTCGCCGCCTTCACCGGGCTGGCCGAGACCCTGCCAGCCGCCGCCGATCAGCACCGTGCCGTTGGCCTTCTGCTTCAGGGTCAGGAGACCGGTCGCATGGCCGATGACGCTGGAGACCAGCCGTGGCCCCCGCTCGGTCACGGAGACGGTATTGACCCGGGCGCGTACCGGCAGGTCGAGGCCGATCATGGCGGCGGCCTGCTTCAGCCAGCCGCCGCAGGCCAGCAGCAGCCGTCTTGCCCGGATCTCTCCCGACGGGGTGGCGAGGATGAAGCCGCCGCCGTCGCGCCGGATGGCGGTCACGGCCGTGCGTTCCCGGAGATCGACGCCTTCCGCGATCAGCCGCTTGCGGTAGTAGCGCCCGGTGAGCGAGGAATTGGCGAAGCCGTCCGCCGGGCACCAGGAGGCGGCGGCGATCTGGCGGTTGAGGCCGGGTTCGCGGGTCGCGACCTCGTTCGGAGAGACGAATTCGATCGGCGCGCCGGCCTCGCGTTTCATGGTCATGCGCTCCTGCAGCAGGGCCGCTTCCCGGTCGGTGAAGGCCAGCGTGAAGCCGCCGGTCTCCCGGAACTCGACCTCCGCGCCCATGCCTTGCCATTCGCGGTGGCCGCGCAGCGCGTATTCCATCAGCTTCACGCGCTTGATCTGCAGGCTGAGCGTGCCGGCATTCACGCCCGACGCGCCCTGGCCGACATCGCCCTGTTCGAGCAGCACCGTGCGCATGCCGCCGCGGGCCACCTGCAGGCCTGCGCCCGCGCCCATGATGCCGCCGCCGACGATGGCGATGTCGAAATCGGTGCTCATAGTGGCGCCGGCGCCGGGATCGGCAGTTCGTCGTAATCGAAATCGCCGGTCACCGCCTCGACCGGCAGCGGTCGCAGCGGCGGCCGGCCGGTCGGCAGACCGATCTCCGCGATGTCGCTGCCGGTCATGGCAGCCGTCAGCATGGCGGCGGTCTCCCGGCAGAAGCGTCCGCCACAGGGGCCCATGCCGCAGCGGGTCTCGGACTTGAGCGCGTTCGGACTGACGCCGCCGCCGGAAATGCCGGCCTCGACATCCGCACGTGTCAGCCCCTCGCAGCGGCAGACTATGGTGTCAGGGCTGATCTGGCCGAGGATGCCTGCGCGCGGAACGGTCAGCGACGTCATTGCCCGGCCGAAGCCGCCGGCGGTGGCGAGGTCGCGTTGCAGGTCGCCCGTGGCGCAGGTCTTGCCGAGATCGCCGGCGGCGGCCCGTGCGGCGATCCGGCCGCGCAGGGGAGCTGCCGCCACGCCGAGAATCCCGGCACCGTCGCCGCAGGCATAGATACCGTCGATAGTGGTGCGACCCGCCGCATCGGTCTCGACCCGCCAGCCGCCCGCCGCCGGATCGTAAACGTGGCGGCAATCGAGCATCCGTGTCGCCTCGATCGCCGGCGAGAGCCCGTGGCCGAGCACCACCGCATCGACATCGAATC
>JAVKCR010000333.1:0-7842 GCA_040222645.1 Rhodospirillales bacterium | reverse complement strand
GCTGCTGATCCCGGAAGTCGTCGACCTCGACGAGGGGGCGGCCGAACGACTGGTCGAACGGGCCGGTGAACTCGCCGAACTCGGGCTGGTGCTGGAGGCTTTCGGTCCCGGCGCGGTCGTGGTGCGCGAAGCGCCGGCAATGCTGGGCAATGTCGATATCGCGGGGCTGGTCCGCGACCTCGCCGACGACATGGCGGAATATGGCGAGGCGATCGGGCTGAAGGACAGGCTGGCCGATGTCTGCGGCACCATGGCCTGCCATGGCTCGGTGCGCGCCGGCAGACGCCTGAACGCGGTCGAGATGAACGCGCTGTTGCGCCAGATGGAGGCGACGCCGCATTCCGGGCAGTGCAACCACGGCCGCCCGACCTATATCGAGCTCAAGCTCAATGACATCGAACGTCTGTTCGGGCGCCGGTGATGGCAGGGGAACGCCGACAGTCAGAAACCCCGCGGCGCCGGTTCTCCGAGGTCCTGGCCGACTTCCAGGCCGGCAAGTTCGAGCAGGTCTTCGCCGAGCTCCAGACAATTCTCAAGCGCGCTCCGGACCACCATCCGGCGTTGCATCTCTACGGTGTGATGCAGTTGCGCCGCGGACAGACGGATCTCGCGATCAAGGCCATCGAGAAGGCGCTCCTGCTCGATCCGTCGGTCGCCGACTACTACATGAACCTCGCCGCGGCCTGGCAGGTGAAGAACGATATCAACAAGGCGCTCTGGTGCTACCGCCGCGCCATCCGCATCCGCCCGGAACTGGCGGAGGCGCATCACGGCGCCGGCATGCTGCTGGCCCGCCTCGGCGATCTCGACCGGGCGCGGATCAACCTGACCACCGCGGTGCGGCTGAAGGGCAACTGGCCGAAGGGTCACAACGATCTCGCCAACCTGCTGGCGCGCATGAACCGCATGGACGAGGCGACCCAGCATTACCGCCGCGCCTCCGAACTGGCGCCCGACAATCCCTACCCGCTGATCAATCTCGGCAATTCGCTGCTGATCGACGGCCATCCGGAAGAAGCCGAGGCGCCGCTGGTGCGCGCCATCGAGCTGGAACCGAAATCGGCCGAGGCGCATTTCAATCTCGGCAATGTCTTCCTCAAGACCCGGCGCTTCGACAAAGCGCTTGGCAGCTATACCCGGGCCCTGCAGCACCGTCCGAACTTTCCGGAAGCCTACGAGAATATCGGCCGCCTGCTGGAGGCGATCGGCAAGAAGGCGGAAGCGGAGGAATGCCTCAACCGGGCGAAGAAGCTTCGGGAATCGCGCGCTGCCTGAGTCGCGTCAGGCAGGCTTCAGGAAGCTGAACAGCGCCTTGCCGTAGCGCCGGCTTTTGAGCAGCTCGAAGCCGGGATGGTCGGCATCCGCCGCGTCTTCCGCATCCTCGATGACGATGATGGTGTCCGCATGCAGCCAGCCCTGCGCCTGCAGGCGCTGCAAGGCCTTGGCGGCGAGGCCCGAACCGTAGAGCGGGTCCATCAGCACGAGATCGACGGGTGATTCAGCCGGGCGGAGCGTCTCGGCGCTGATGCGCTGCAGCCGGGCTTTGGCCTGGTCCTCTTCCGTCAGCGCCTTGATGTTCGCCGCGATCACGCGCTGTGCGGCGGCCGAGGATTCCACGAAGATGACGGAGGCCGCGCCCCGCGACAGCGCCTCCAGCCCGAGCGCCCCGGACCCGGCGAAGATGTCGGCGATCGCGGCACCCGGCAGGCGAAAACCCGGCACGCCATGTTCGAGGATGTTGAACAGCCCCTCGCGGGCACGGTCCGAGGTCGGTCTCGTGTCGCGGCCCTCGGGAGCGTCGATCTCCCTGCCGCGGTAGCGGCCGCCGACGATTCTCACTTGTGGCGTTGCCGCTTCGGCGGCGGGGCGGCCTCGACGCCGAGCTGGTCGCGCATGACGCGGGCCGGAACTTCCTCGACCCCGCCGCGCGCCAGCGTGCCGAGCTGGAAGGGACCGTGGGAAATCCGGATCAGCCGGTTCACCTTCAGCCCGATATGTTCCATCACCTTGCGGATCTCGCGGTTCTTGCCCTCGCGGATGGCCACCGTCAGCCAGGTGTTGGCGCCCTTCTCGGTATCCAGCGTGGCGAGGATCGAGCCGTAGCGCACCCCTTCGATGGTCACGCCGTTGACCAGGCCGGCCAGTGTCTCCGGCGTCGTCTTGCCGTTAGCGCGCACCCGGTAGCGGCGCAGCCAGTTGTTGGTCGGCAGTTCCAGCCGGCGGGCCAGCTCGCCGTCGTTGGTGAGCAGCAGTAGCCCTTCCGAATTGATGTCCAGCCGGCCGACGGTGATCACCCGCGGCAGTTCCGGCGGCAGCTTCTCGAAGATGGTCGTGCGGCCCTCCGGGTCGCGGTTCGAGGTGATCAGCCCGATCGGCTTGTGGTAGCGCCAGAGGCGCGCGCGTTCGGGTTCGCCGAGCGCCTTGCCGTCGATGGTGATCAGATCGTTCTCGGTGACATTCAGCGCCGGTGAGTCGATCTTCTTGCCGTTGACCGTGACGCGGCCGGCGGCGATGATTTTTTCTGCGTCGCGGCGGGAGGCAATGCCGGCCCGGGCGATCCGCTTGGCGATGCGCTCGCCTTCCTTCTCTGACATGGCGGGACAATATGTCTTGCCTCGGCCAACGACAATCGCAGACTGACCCCGCGATGGGACAGAATGCCGAAAATCAGCCGATGGAGAGGGCTTTCATGCTCGCCCGCGAGGCCGCTCGCGCCGGCGAGGTGCCGGTCGGCGCCGTCGTGATCGATCCGGCGACCGGGGCCATCGTCGGTGAAGGCGGTAATCTCGTGGAAAGCACGAACGACCCGAGTGCCCATGCCGAGATCGTCGCGATCCGCGCCGCCTGTGCCGCGATTGGCATGCCGAGGCTCGACGGCTTCGATCTCTACGTCACCCTGGAGCCCTGCGCCATGTGCGCCCAGGCGATCGCCCATGCCCGGCTGCGGCGACTCTATTTCGGCGCCTACGACCCTAAGGGCGGCGGGGTCGAGCATGGCGCGCGCGTCTTCGACCGCGCCACCTGCCATCACCGGCCGGAGGTCTGCGGCGGCATCCGGGAAGGCGAGGCCGCCGACCTGCTGCGGGACTTCTTCAGCGAACGCCGCTAGACGCCGACCGGCCCCAGCGCTCGCCAGCCGATGTCGCGGCGGCAGAATCCTTCCGGCCAGTCGATGCGGTCGATTGTAGCGTAGGCCTTCCCCCGCGCATCGGCGATGGTCGGGCCCATGGCGGCGATGCCGAGCACGCGCCCGCCGGTGGCGACGATCTCGCCGTCCTTCACCGCCGTGCCGGCATGGAAGATGACCACGTCCCGGTCGCCTGCAGGCGCGTCCTTCAGGCCGCGGATCACCGTGCCCTTCCTGTAGGAGCCGGGATAGCCCTCGGCGGCCATCACCACCACCATGGCGCTGTCGTCGTACCAGCGCAGGTCGAACTCGTCGAGAACGCCGTCGGCGGTCGCCACCAGCGCCGGCAGGAGGTCGGATTTCAGCCGCATCATCAGCACCTGGCATTCCGGGTCGCCGAAGCGGACGTTGTATTCGACGACCTTCGGCCCCTCGGAGGTGATCATCAGCCCGACGAACAGCACGCCGCGATAGGGCGCGCCCTCCGCCTTCATGCCCTCGATGGTCGGGGTGACGATCTCGCGCATCACGCGCTCGGTCATCGCCGCGTCGAACACGGGCGCCGGGGAATAGGCGCCCATGCCGCCGGTGTTCGGCCCGGTGTCGCCGTCGCCGACGCGCTTGTGGTCCTGGGCGGCCGCCAGCGGCAGGGCGTGGTCGCCGTCGACGAGCACGAAGAAGCTCGCCTCCTCACCCTCCATGAACTCCTCGACCACCACTTCCGCGCCGGCGGACCCGAAGGTCTTGTCGATCATGATCGCGTCGATGGCGGCGAGCGCCTCCTCGACGCTCATGGCGACCGTGACGCCCTTGCCGGCGGCGAGCCCGTCCGCCTTCACGACGATCGGCGCACCCTGTTCCCGCACATAGGCGCGGGCCGACTCGGCGTCGGTGAAACGGCCGTAGGAAGCGGTCGGGATGTTGTATTTCGCGCAGATATCCTTGGAGAAACCCTTGGAGCCTTCCAGCGCCGCCGCCGCCGCGCTCGGTCCGAAGACCTTGATGCCAGCCTCGGCGAGCCGGTCGGCGAGACCGGCGACCAGCGGCGCTTCCGGACCGATCACCACGAAATCGACCGCGTTGTCTTCCGCGAAGGCGACGATCCCCGGGATGTCGTCGGCGGAAAGCTCAACGCATTCAGCGACATCGGCGATGCCGGCATTGCCCGGCGCGCACCACAGCCGGTCGCAGAGCGGGGAGGCGGAAATCGACCAGCAGAGCGCGTGTTCACGGCCGCCCGAACCGACAACGAGTACCTTCATGGGAGCTCCTTCAATCCTGCCGGGGCGTTTTAACATTTAACCCCGGCGATGGAAGTCCGGATGATCCGGCCGACCCGGCCCCGCCCCCTTGACCTCGCGGCCCCCCGGTTCCACCTTGGGCCGTCAGTCACCGGGGAACCGCATGTCCGAAGACGCCGATCTCCAGCACAACCAGCAGCCCTTCTCGGTCAGCGAACTCTCGACCGCGCTCAAGCGCACGGTGGAGGGCGCATTCAGCCATGTCCGGGTGCGGGGCGAGATATCCGGCTTCATGCGGGCGCGCTCCGGCCATCTCTATTTCGGCCTGAAGGACGCGGACGCGGTGCTGGATTCCGTCTGCTTCAAGGGCCGGGCGCAGGCGCTCCAGCTCGACCCGGAAGACGGCATGGAGGTGATCTGCACCGGCCGGCTCTCGACCTATGCCGGGCGCTCGAAATACCAGATCATCGTCGAGACCATCGAGCTTGCGGGCGAGGGCGCGCTGCTCAAGCTCTTGGAGGAGCGCCGCAAGCGCCTCGCGGCGGAAGGGCTGTTCAACCCGGAACGCAAGCGCCCTATCCCCTATCTGCCGGACGTCATCGGCGTGGTGACCTCGCCGACCGGCGCGGTCATCCGCGACATCCTGCATCGCCTGCGCGAGCGTTTCCCCCGCCACGTGCTGGTCTGGCCGGTCCTCGTGCAGGGCGAAGGCGCGGCGGCACAGGTGGCCGACGCCATCCGTGGCTTCAACGCCATCCAGCCCGGCGGGCCGGTGCCGCGCCCGGACCTGCTGATCGTTGCGCGCGGCGGCGGCAGCCTCGAGGACCTGATGGCCTTCAACGAGGAGATCGTCGTCCGCGCGGCGGCCGAGAGCGCGATCCCGCTGATCTCCGCCGTCGGCCACGAGACCGACACCACCCTGATCGACTACGCCTCCGACCTGCGCGCCCCGACGCCGACGGGAGCCGCCGAGAAGGCCGTGCCGGTGCGCGCCGACCTCCTCGCCCACGTGGCGGAAGGCGGCGTGCGGATGATGCAGGCGGCCTTCCGGGGCATCACCGACCGGCGCGAACGCATCATTGGTCTCGCGCGCGGCCTGCCGCGGGCCGACCAGTTGCTGGAGACGGCGCAGCAGCGGCTCGACGACCGTTCGCAGCGCCATGCCCGCGCCATGCAGGTCCGCCTCGCCGATCTCGCATCCCGCATCGCGCGCCAGCATGTGCCGACGCCGCACGAGCAGATCGCCCGGCGGCGCGAGGAACTGAAGGGCCGGGGTGCTGCCCTCGGCCGGGCGCTGGAGGTCTACAAGACCGGCGCTGATCGCCGGCTGCATAATGCCGCGGAGCGCCTCACTCCCGCCGGCATCCAGCGGCAGGCCGCCCAGCACCGCACCCGTCTGACCGAACTCGGCGGGCGGCTGGAGGCGGCGATATCGTCGGCCCGGCGGCGGCCGTCGGAACGGCTGGAGGGGCTGGCGGCGCGCCTGCAGTCGGCCTCCATGGAAAGCGTGCTGCAGCGCGGTTTCGCGCTGGTGCGCGACGAGGACGGCCATGCGGTGATCTCCCCCGCCGCGGTCAAGGCGGGGCAGGCGCTCACCATCCAGTTCGCGGGCGAGGAAACGCTGCCCGTGCTGGCATCATCCGGCGGGGCGAGGCCCCGTCCCGCGAAGAAGCCCGCCAAACCGGCGGGCGAGCAAGAGGATCTCTTCGGTTGAGAAAGCTTGTCTGTATCCTGTTCATCGCCCTCATGCTGCCGTTCTCCGCGCTGGCCGCCGAACGCCTGGTGCTCAACGGCCCGATGCTGCAGGGCGCGCTGCTGATGGGCCGCACGATTCCCGGCACCGACCTGCAGCTCAGCGGCAAGTCGGTCAGCGTCAGCCCGGAGGGGCTGTTCGTCATCGGTTTCGGCCGCGACGCGCCGAAGCGCTGGGAATTGTCGGCGGTCTATCCCGACGGCCTGCGCGAGACGCGCCAGCTCGACATCGCGCCGCGCGCCTACGACATCCAGAAGATCGACGGCCTGCCGGAGAAGATGGTGACCCCGCCGAAGGACGTCCTCGACCGCATCCGGGCGGAGAACGAGGAGGTCGCCGCCGCCCGCCAGCACAACACCCCGGAGACCTGGTTCGCCAACGGCTTCGCCTGGCCGGCGACGGGGCGCATTTCCGGCGTCTATGGCAGCCAGCGCATCCTCAACGGCCAGCCGCGCCGGCCGCATTACGGCGTCGATGTCGCCGCCCCCGTCGGCACCCCGATAACCGCCCCGGCGGAGGGCATCGTGCGGCTCGCGCACCCCGACATGTACTATACCGGCGGCACGGTGATCCTCGACCACGGCCACGGCGTGACCTCGGCCTTCCTGCACATGGATTCCGTGACGGTGAAAATCGGCGACCATGTGAAGCAGGGCGACCAGGTCGGCACCCTAGGCGCCACCGGCCGCGCCACCGGCCCGCATCTCGACTGGCGCATCAACTGGTTCAACGAACGGATCGACCCGGTGCTGGTGGCGGGGGAAATGCCGAAGCCGGGGCAGTGAGGGGGGGTGTGTGATGTCGGACGGTTCGGATGAGACCCGTGAACGAACGGATGACCGGGAGCATGCCGCCGATGTTGCACGCATTAGGTCAGCATTGACTGCCGGCGAGAAAAGCGGTGTTTCACCTCTCAGCAAGGAAGAGATACGGGCGAAGGTTCTTGCCGAGATGGGCAGAGGCGGCAGATCGTAGCGGTTCAACAGGACTTTCCGTCACACCTGCGCGCGCATCCAGCACTCCGACCCATCCACCTCCCCAACGTCATCCTGACGAAAGTCAGGAACCATGCCTGAGCGGTTGCCCCGGTAAGGACAGCGCCGATAGACCTGAACGAGCTTCGGCTGCGAGGCCGAGCGACGGTTTGGATGCTCAGGCATGGATCCTGAATCGAGTTCAGGATGACGTGGTTTACTTTTGGTTTGGTGCGTCAGCCTCTCCGTCCCGTCGGCACCCCCGATCACCGCCCCGGCGGAGGGCATCGTGCGGCTCGCGCATCCCGACATGTATTATACCGGCGGCACGGTGATCCTCGACCACGGCCACGGCGTGACCTCGGCCTTCCTGCACATGGATTCCGTGACGGTGAAAATCGGCGACCATGTGAAGCAGGGCGACCAGGTCGGGACGCTGGGCGCCACCGGCCCGCATCTCGACTGGCGCATCAACTGGTTCAACGAACGAATAGCCCCGGTGCTGGTCGCAGGCGAGATGCGGAAGTCGGGGCAGTGAGGGGGGTAATGCTCTTTACAGAAGCTTTGTTGGCGTTCGAGTGTAATAATTGTGTGTATGATGGTGAATAAATATACTATTCTTTTTTTATTTCTTTAACAAGACCTGTGATTTTATCCAAGTATTCGTTTATAGAAATTTCTCTATTTGTGTTCTTGTCAAGCAGTGTGTCGAAGTTGCCAAATATTTTCTCTGAAAGTTTATTAATC
>JAVKCR010000332.1:0-3074 GCA_040222645.1 Rhodospirillales bacterium | reverse complement strand
TCGACACCGTCATCGACGTGGTCTATTGCGGCGAAGAGACCGGCGTCGAGAAGGTCGAGACGATGCTGTCGAGCCTGCGCAAGGTCACCGACCGGCCGACCTATGCCGAGAGACTGAAGAAGGCGGGCAGCTGACCGTGCGGGTAATCGGGATCGCCTGTTCCCGTCTCGCCGCCGCGCTGGTGCTGTCATCGGGCCTCGCTGCCTGCGTCACCTCGGGACCGCAGACCGTGGTGCCGGACGAGGGCCTGTCGCCGGGCCTCGCCCAGGTGCACCGTCGGTTTGTCACCTTCTTCGACGAGGCGGTTTTCGACCGCGCGCCGGGTATCGGCGGTTCCTGGAACGGCGGCCGGTCGTCCGTGGTGCGCTGGCGCACCGGGTCCGAGATGGACGCCATCGTGAAATTGCTGCCGCGGGACACCGCCGTCCGCCGCGCCCTGCTGCGCGACGGTGTGCGCAATCTCACCATCGCCGGCGGCAACAGTCTCAGCCCCCGGTCGCAGGCGCTGGTCGAAGAGGCGCTGCCACGGCTGGCGACCGCCACCACCATGGATATCCGTTTCGACCCGGCGCGCGGCAGCGACCGGGTCACCATCCGGGCGGTGTCGTCGGACGAGATCCGCAAGGGGCGGCATGCGGCGACCGGATGCTATACCAACGTGGAACACCGGCTGGGCGCCATCGTAACGGCGACGATCTTCGTGCCGCAGGACAGGCCTGATGTCACCGAGAACTGCATCATCCATGAATTGCTGCATGCCTTGGGGGTCACCGGCCACTCGCATTCCATGCTGTCGGCGATCTCCTATGCCCATGAATCGACGACCATGACGGAGTGGGACTACCTGCTGCTCTCCATGCTCTACCGCGCGGTCCAGCCCTCGACCAGCCGTGACAACGCCCTCGAGACGGTCTCCGCCTCCACGGCCCGGCTGATCAGGAATGGCACCAGGGTGAAATGGACGGAAGTGCCCCTCGGTCCCGCGCTCAGGCTGGTTGCCGAGGACCGGACCGGCATGCGGTTCCGGTTCTCCGGCATCCCGGTGGAACCGACCCTGATCTTCGAAGGCAATTTCGACGACCAGGTCACCTCGATGACCCGGCTTGTCTTCATGTCGCAGGAGAACGGCGGCCTGCAGGCCAGGCTGGACGTGCTGGCGTCAGACCGGATGAGCGAGCATGTCGCCGCCTTCTTCAGCCTGAAACCCAACCTCGCGGCGCTCGACGGCGACCTCGCCAGGCTGGGCGGCAATCTGAAGGCGATCAATTTCGACGCGGCGCAGGAACCGGTGGCCGGCAAGCCGCGCATCCTGCTCCTGTCGACGGGCGACACTGCCTGTCTCTATTTCGAGACCGGGTCGCGGCTGTTCGCGGAAACCGTCGCCAAGGATGCGGAAGCGGCCGCCAGGACCTACCGGTTCGCCGGGAAGTACTGCCGCAGCAACGGCCAGCCCTTCTCGGAAGACGAGGCCCGCAATCTCGTCAGCTCGATCGGTCCGCCGGCCGGGTCCTGAGACTCAGGGCGCCGCCCGGACCGCGATCCGCTTCACGATGACGTCCGAGCCCGCGTTCGAGACGGCGATGCCGGCGAAATTGTCGCGGAAGCCGACATCGGAGACCGACATCACTTCCGCCCCGTCGAGCAGCACCCGCATCTCGCCGCCGGTGCCCCGGCGGGTCCACTCAAGGCGGTGCGGGTTCTGGTCTTCCAGCGTCACCGGGGCCTTTCCGCGCTCGACGATGGCAACACCGCGGCGGGCGGAAACCCGGTGCAGCTCGAGCGGCTGGCCCGGCATGTAGACCAGGCGGTAGCCGTTGTCGGGCTGACTGCCCTGGAACGGCCCGACCGAAAAGGCGCCCCCGGCCTTCCAGGAGGAAATCTCGAGTTCAATGGCGAAGGCGTTGGCGACCGGGGCTGCAATGGTGATGACCTCGGGATCGGTCGTGGCGGCCGCCGCCTGCCCGGAACCGGACTGGTCGCCAGCTGCTCCCTTGAGCAACGCGCCGAGGATGGCGACGGCGGCGTCGCGGCCTTCAATCTTACCCGACGATGACGAGGTCTGCGATCCGCCCTTGCCAGAGGAGCGCAGACCCCAGTTGCGGTCGACGAGATAGGCGCCGCTGACGACCTTCCAGGCCGGGTTGGCGGTAAAATCGCCATCGGTGAAGGCATCCTCGAACACCAGGTTCTTCCACGGCCGGTCGAAGCCGTTCGCGAGATCGCGCAGATCGCGCAGGAAGCGCGGGTCCGCGGCACGGGCCTTCTCCGCCTCGTCGACAAGGCGGTTGAGGCGGTCGACGAAAGTCTGGACATCCCCCTTGCCGCCGTCGGCACCGGGTTGCTGCCAGGATGTATAGCGGTTCTGCTGGGCGAAAGCCTCCGGAACCGCGAGCGCCACGAGGACGATTGCGACTATGATACGTAACATTCGATCCTTATATCACGATTTGACCTTGTGAAGGATTTCAAATCAGGTTGATCCTGCCCGGAAAATCGCCGGCCCCGACATGCAGCCGCCACAACCCTGCCAACCTCCAGCCCGACACACCGATGACCCAGCCGAAAGTACCGCTCAACCGACTGTTCTTCGCCTTCGTGGTGGTGACCGCCCCGACGGCTGCGGCGCTGGTTGCGCTGGTCATCGCCGGCAGGCTCGATATCCCGCTGGCACTGGCCGTTCTCGTCTTTGTCGGCATCTCCGGCACCCTGCTGGTGCGACCCTATCTCGCCGATGTCCGCGCCGCGGCGCGCTATGTCCGCCGCCTCGCCGACGGCGAGACGCCCACCGCACCCGCCTTTGCCTATTCGACCAGCGCCGAGGACCTGATCTCGGCGGCGGTCTACCTGCGGCGCACCATGCAGGCCAAGGCGATCGAGGCGGAACTCCGGCTCGGCGAGGAGGAGGCGCTGCTCGACAGCCTGCCCGATCCGCTGATGGTGCTCGACCGGCAGGGCCGCATCCAGCGCGCCAACAAGGCGGCGCGGAAACTCTTCCTCGGCGACCGTCCGGAAGGCGAACGCGACGTGACGGGGCTCGGCATCGCCGCGGTGATGCGCGACCCGCTGGTGCTGGA
>JAVKCR010000331.1:0-2470 GCA_040222645.1 Rhodospirillales bacterium | reverse complement strand
CAAACCCGGCCAGCGCCGATGCGGCGCGATCAAGCGGGACATCAAGAGCCAGGAAGGCCTTCAGCGCATCGAGTGATGCGGCAGACAGCCGGGTGCTGTCGAGCGACTGCTTGCCGATCAGCCGGGCAGCAATCTCGGCCGGGGAGCGGCTGGCATGGGTCGAATAGCCGGTCTCCTGCATCACCTGCTCGATATGCGCCTCGAGGCCCGCGACATCGCCGCTCGATAGAAAGCCGGCCACCGAGGGATCGGGCTGCACCGCACTGTCGGGACTGGCCAGGCGGGCCATCATCGCTTCAAGCGCCTGCGCGTTGCCAAAGGCGTGGATAAGGCGCTTCTGCCAGCCGGCGGGCAGGCCAAGACCGGCGACCACCGCCTCGAACACGGACTGGTCGCCCAGAATGATCGAAAGGTCTGCACCGGGCACGAATTGCGCAATGAGCGCGCGGGCCTCGGACAGCGCCCGGGCATCGGCACGGGCTTCATCGGGTTCACCCAGATCCTCGACACCTGCCTGGTAGAATTCGTTGCCACCTTCGCGGCGCTGGCGGAACACCTGGCCCAGATAGGAGTAACGGCGCGGCGTGGCGACACTCTGAGCGATATGGGCGCTGCACACGGGAATGGTGAATTCCGGCCTCAGACAGAGGCTTTCTCCGGTCTCGCTTTCGGTGAGGAAGATGCGGCGGCGCAGGTCCTCTCCGGCCATGTCGAGAAACGGCTCGGCCGGCTGGATCACCGGGATGTCGACGCGCGGCGCCTCAAGCGCTTCGAGCGCGCTTGCGAGACCGGCGGAGAAATCGGGCGCTGCCAGCTGGATCATCGTCCCCCAACCCCGCGCAAGCAAGTCCCCTGCCCTGCTCCACCCCACAAGGGGGACGGGAATAATGTTCGAGCAATGTACCGGGCTTTCACGTCAAATGTCCTGACCATCGGAAGCCTGTTCGGCAAGGACGCGCTGGACCGTGATGACAAGGTCACCCTCGTCGACCAGATGCTCACCGGCCTTGGCCTCGCGCCACTCGGCATTGTCGGTGATGGTTTCGGCGATGCGCTTGCCCTCGATCAGGTCCTTGACGATGAGCTTGCCGGCTTCCTTCTCGTTGCCGCCCTGGATGATGGCGATGGGCGAGCCGCGACGGTCGGCATAGCGCAGCTGCTTGGGGAAATCCTTGGGATTGCCCTGGAACAGCTCGACCGGGATGGTCGGGCCGAGCGGTTGGTTGTTCGCATCAACCGGGTTGAGCGCAACGCGCAGTTCCTGCGCCATCCTGGCGTAATCGCCGACGCGGTCGCGGTCCATGATGGTCACCAGGATCGGGCCGGAGGCCGCCTCGCCCGAGAGCTTGCCCAGGTTCTTGAGCGCCGTCATCAGGCGCGAGACGCCGATGGAGAAACCCGTTGCGGGGACCGGCTGGCCCATGAAGCGCGAGACCAGCCCGTCGTATCGGCCACCGCCACCGACCGAGCCGAACTGGACCTTCTGGCCCTTCTCGTTGGTGACGTCGAACAGGAGTTCAGCTTCGAAGACCGGGCCGGTGTAATATTCGAGGCCGCGGACGACGGAGGGGTCGATCTTGATGCGATTTGTTCCATAGCCAGCGGCAGTCAAGGTCTTTGCAATCTGCGAGAGCTCGTCTGCGCCACGGACAAAACTCTCCGACTTAAAGTCCATGCTGAATATGTTGAATGCCATTCCGATATTGGACAACTGCAGGCTCGCGCCTTCCAAAGTTTGGAACGGCTTGTCATCCTCTATGGCCTCATCATGGTCCGGCAAATTGAATGCTATTGGGTGCAGAAAAGATATTAAGCGATCAATATGCTCGCCCTCCAGCCCCGCCCCCGGCGTGAAGTCTCCCTCGCCTTCCTTGCCCCCATCCCAGCGGCCGGTGCCGAGAAGGAGCTTGACGCCTTCGATGCCGAACTTGTCGAGCTTGTCGATGGTGCGCAACACGGTGAGGCGCTTGCCTGCATTCTCATCGCCGCCGAGGCCGATGGCCTCCATCACCCCGTCGAGCACCTTGCGGTTGTTCACCCGGATCACGTAGTCGCCGCGCGGGATGCCAAGCGCTTCCATGGTGTCGGCCATCATCATGCACATTTCGGCGTCGGCCTGGACACCCGGCGCGCCGACGATGTCGGCGTCGAACTGCATGAACTGGCGGAAGCGGCCGGGACCTGGCTTCTCGTTGCGGAACACCCATCCGGCGCGGTAGGTGCGGTAGGGCAGCTGGATGTCGTTGAAATTCTCGGCGACGTGACGCGCCAGCGGCGCGGTCAGGTCATAGCGCAGCGACAGCCACTGATCGTCATCGTCCTGGAACGAGAACACGCCCTCGTTGGGCCGGTCCTGGTCCGGCAGGAACTTGCCCAGCGCATCAGTGTATTCGACGAAGGGCGTTTCCACCGGCTCGAAACCGAAGCGCTCGTAAACCAGCCTGATCTTGGCCATCATCTCATCTGTCGC
>JAVKCR010000330.1:0-9279 GCA_040222645.1 Rhodospirillales bacterium | reverse complement strand
CGCATCGCTGCCGGTTCCGGCGTGGAAGTCCAGGATGTTAACCGCCTGTTGAAGCAGCACCGTCAGATGGCCGACATGGTCAGGAAGATGGGCAAGATGGGCAAAAAGGGAATGATGCGCGGACTGGCCGGCATGATGCCGCCGGGTTTTGGCGGCCCGCGCTGACGACCGATTTCGTAAGGAAAGGAAGTAACTGAATGTCTCTTCGTATCAGACTGTCGCGCGGCGGCGCCAAGAAGCGCCCGTACTACCGCATCGTGGTCGCCGATTCCCGCTCCCCGCGGGACGGCAAGTTCATCGAGCGGGTCGGCACCTACAACCCGATGGTTCCGAAGGACCACCCGGAGCGTATCCTGCTGAAGGAAGAGCGCATCAAATACTGGATGGGCGTTGGTGCCCTGCCGTCCGAGCGGGTGGCGAAGTTCCTCGGCCAGGCCGACATCATCCCGATGCCGGCGCTGCCGAGCCAGACCAAGAAGAACCAGCCGAAGGCGAAGGCCCAGGAGCTGCTGAAGGCCAAGGCGAAGGCCGCCGAGGAAGCCGCCGCCGCCGCGGCTGCCGCCGAAGCCGAAGCCGCCGCCGCTGCCGCGGCCCCGGCCGAGGAAGCCCCTGCGGAAGACGCTCCGGCGGAAGCAACCGCCGAAAGCTGAGGACATGTCGGCGCGGCGCGTCTGCGTCGGGGCATTCGCGGGCGCCCATGGCGTTCGCGGGGCGGTCCGTCTCAAGAGTTTCACAACGATTCCGGCGGATATTGCATCCTACGGGTCGCTGGAGGACGAGGCGGGCACGCGGCGGTTCAAGGTCAAGGTGACCGGCGAGGCCAAGGGCACGCTGATCGCCAGGATCGACGGGATCGCCGACCGGGACGCGGCGCAGGCGCTGAAGGGAATCCGGCTCTATGTCGATCGCGACAGGTTGCCGGCGCCCGAGGAGGAAGAGTTCTACCATGCCGACCTGGTCGGCCTCGCGGTGGAACTGCCGGACGGCACGCCGTTCGGCACGGTAAAGGGGATAACCGATCACGGCGCGGGCGATGTCATCGAGATCGCCCGGCCCGGCGCCCCGGCGGTGCTGACGCCCTTCACCCGGGCGGCGGTGCCGGTGGTGGATATCGCGGGTGGGCGGATCGTTTTCGATCCGCCGGAAGAGATTGATGGCGAGGAGGGCCGCGAGGGCGGTCCCGTGCCGAAGGATGAGGATGGTTGCTGAGACCGGTCATACCGCCGCCTGGCGTGTCACGGTGCTGACGATCTTCCCGGAAATGTTCCCGGGATCGCTCGGCCTGTCGCTCGCCGGCCGGGCCCTCGAGAAGGGCGTCTGGTCGCTTGAAACGGTAGACATCCGTTCCTTCGCGCGCGATAAACACGCTTCCGTCGATGACGCGCCCTTCGGGGGCGGAGCCGGCATGGTGATGCGTCCGGACGTGGTGTCCGACGCCATCGAAGGTGCCGGCGGGACGGGGCCGCTGATCTATCTCAGCCCGCGGGGACGCCGCTTCGACCAGAAGCGCGCCCGTGAACTTGCCGAGGGCCCGGGAATGCGGGTTCTCTGCGGACGGTTCGAAGGGGTGGACCAGCGGGTGCTGGACGCCCATGACGTCGAGGAGATCAGCCTCGGCGACTTCATCCTGTCCGGCGGCGAACCGGCGGCGATCGCCGTGCTCGACGCCTGCATCCGGCTTCTGCCGGGAGTTGTCGGGAGCGAGGAATCGCTCTCGCAGGAAAGTTTCGAAACGGGGCTGCTCGAGCATCCCCATTATACCCGGCCCCAGGTTTGGCGGGGACGGGAAGTTCCGGAAGTTCTGCTTTCGGGACATCACAGGAATATCGAGGACTGGCGTCGCGGCCAGTCGGAAGGCCTCACGGCAGCGCGCCGGCCGGATCTCTGGAAACGGTACAGCACTGCCCCCGGGCCCGCCGGGAACGCCGCGTCAAATCAGCAGGAAAGGGCGTAAGCCATGAATATCATCGAACAGATCGACGCGGAGCAGATCGCGAAGCTCGGCAAGACTATCCCGGACTTCGCGCCGGGCGACACCGTTAAGGTGCAGGTGAAGGTCGTCGAAGGCGACCGCGAACGCCTCCAGGCCTATGAAGGCGTCTGCATCGCACGCAAGAACGACGGCGTGAACTCCTCGTTCACCGTCCGCAAGATCTCCTACGGCGAAGGCGTCGAGCGCGTGTTCCCGCTCTACAGCCCCAACGTGGCGGAGATCGAGGTCGTGCGTCGCGGCAAGGTCCGCCGCGCAAAGCTCTATTACCTGCGCGACCGCGCCGGCAAGTCGGCCCGCATCGCCGAGCAGACCACCGGCGTGAAGGCCAAGCTGCGCCAGGTCGAGCGCGAGGAAGCCGCGGTCAACCGGACGTCGCGCCGGAAGAAGAAGGCTGAAGCCGCAGCGGCGGCCAGCGAGTAACAACCGATCACGCCGCGCCGGCTTCGCCAGTGCGGCGTTTTCGTATCCGGGAAACGAATGGTTGCGGGCGCAGGTCGCGCCCGCGGGATGGAGAGGCACGAAGACCATGGCAGCACCGCGCACATTGTTCGACAAGATCTGGGACGCGCATCTGATTGACCGGCAGGACGATGGCGCCTGCCTGATCTACATCGATCGCCACCTCGTTCACGAGGTCACCAGCCCGCAGGCCTTCGAAGGCCTGCGCCTGACCGGCCGCAAGGTCCGCCAGCCCTCCATGACGCTCGCGGTGCCCGATCACAACGTGCCGACCAAGAACCGGGAAGCCGGCATCGAGGACGAGGAAAGCCGCATCCAGGTCGAGACCCTGCAGAAGAACTGCAAGGATTTCGGCGTGCCGCTGTTCGACGCCTTCGATATCCGCCAGGGCATCGTCCATATCATCGGTCCGGAACAGGGCTTCACCCTGCCGGGCGCGACCATCGTCTGCGGTGACAGCCACACCGCGACGCACGGCGCCTTCGGGGCGCTGGCCTTCGGTATCGGCACCTCCGAGGTCGAGCATGTGCTGGCCACCCAGACGCTGGTTCAGCAGCAGCTGCAGAACATGCGCATCACGGTCGACGGCGAACTGCCTTTCGGCTGCACCGCGAAGGACCTGATCCTCGCCCAGATCGGCAAGATCGGCACCGCCGGCGGCACCGGCTACGTCATCGAATTCGCCGGCCAGGCGATCCGCGACCTGTCCATGGAAGGCCGCATGACGGTCTGCAACATGACCATCGAGGGCGGCGCGCGCGCCGGCCTGATCGCCCCCGACGAGACCACCTTCAACTACATGAAGGGCCGGCCGATGTCGCCGAAGGGCGCCGCCTGGGAAGCCGCCGTCAATTACTGGAAGACGCTGCCGTCGGACGAGGGCGCGGTCTACCAGAAGGAAGTCACCATGGACGCCGGCAACATCGAGCCGCAGGTCACCTGGGGCACCAGCCCCGAGGACGCGCTGCCGATCACCGCGAAGGTGCCGTCGCCGTCGGATTACGCCGACGAGGGCAAGGCCGCCGCGGTCAAGCGGTCGCTGGCCTACATGGGTCTTGAATCCGGCGTGCCGCTGGAAGAGATCCGCATCGACAAGATGTTCATCGGGTCCTGCACCAACGGCCGCATCGAAGACCTGCGCGCCGCCGCCAAGATTTTCGAGAAGCACAAGGTCGCCGCCGGCGTTCATGCGCTGATCGTGCCGGGCTCGGGCCTGGTCAAGGAGCAGGCGGAAGCCGAGGGGCTCGACAGGATCTTCATCGAGGCGGGCGTCGACTGGCGCGAGCCGGGCTGCTCCATGTGCCTCGCCATGAACGCCGACAAGCTGGAGCCGGGCGAACGTTGCGCCTCGACTTCCAACCGCAATTTCGAAGGCCGGCAGGGCAAGGGCGGGCGTACCCACCTGATGAGCCCGGCGATGGCCGCCGCCGCCGCCGTGACCGGTCACCTGACCGACGTGCGCAGCCTGGTCTGAGGAAGGATCTGACCGATGGACAAGTTCGACAAGCTGACTGCCGTCGCGGCCCCGCTGCCGCATGTCAATATCGACACCGACGCGATAATCCCGAAACAGTTCCTCAAGACCATCAAGCGCACCGGGCTCGGCAAGAACCTGTTCGCGGAATGGCGCTACAATGACGACGGCTCCGAGAAGGAGGATTTCGTCCTCAACAAGCAGGCCTGGCGCAAGGCGCAGGTGCTGGTGGCGCTGGAGAATTTCGGCTGCGGGTCAAGCCGCGAGCATGCGCCCTGGGCGATGCTCGATTTCGGCATCCGCTGCGTCATCGCGCCGTCCTTCGCCGACATCTTCTACAACAACTGCTTCAAGAACGGCATCCTGCCGATCAAGCTGCCGCGCGAGGATGTCGACAAGCTGATGGAAGACGCCGAACGCGGCGCCAATGCGACCATCACCATCGATCTCGAGAACCAGACCATCCAGGGTCCGGATGGCGGCGAGATCAAGTTCGATGTCGATCCCTTCCGCAAGCATTGCCTGCTCAACGGTCTCGACGATATCGGCCTGACCGAGCAGAAGGCGCAGAAGATCGACAATTTCGAGAACGATCGCAAGGTCTCCCAGCCCTGGCTGGTTCCCGCCACCGCCGAGTAAGGCCGTGGTCCACCGGTCGCGGGGGTCCTGAAGCATCATGAGGACGATCGCGGATTTCGGGGACCTGGCCGCCTTCGACATGATTCCGGTGGCGATCTGGGTGTTCGACCTGGATCGCCACGGAATCTGGTGGGCCAATCCGTCCGCACTCGGCTTCTGGCGGGCAGGGAGCCTGGAAGAACTGCAGGCCCGGGATTTCTCCGGCGACACGCCTTCGGTTCGCCAGCGTCTCGACGAGATCTTCAACAACACGCCCGACGGATCCTTCTCGACCGATACCTGGACGGTCTATCCGCTCGGCGAGCCGGTAACGGCCAGCGCCAACCTCACACCCGTGCGCATCGGTGAGGGCGGGCGGGCGCTGATGGTGAACGTCACCGGTACGATGACCGGCGGGTCGGGCGAAACCGGCGATCCGACGTCGCGCCGGCTGCTGGAAGCCGCGCGCTACAGCCGCACGATCGTCCGCACCTTTTCCGGCGAGGGCCGCCTGTTGTCGCAGAATCCCGCCGCGGCCTCGGTTTTCACGTCGGGATCCTCGGCCACGATCGCCGACATGTTCGACGAGCCGTCCGTCGGCGCGCGCATCGTCAGCGAATCGCGGGACGGGGTTTCCGGCTGGTACGAGGAACTGGTCCGCGCCGCCGACGGCAAGCGCTGGTACCGGCTCAATTCCCAGCCGGCGATCGACCCCGTCACCGGGCGGCCGGCGATCGTCATCTCCGGCGAGGACATCACCGAATCCCGGTCGCTGCTGCACCGGCTGGAGGCGATCAACACCGCGCTGGAACGCCGCGTCGAGGCGCGCACCGGCGAGCTGGTCCAGGCGCTCAATCTCGCCACCCTCGCCCGCGCCGAGGCGGAAGAGGCGAACAAGGCGAAATCGATCTTCCTGGCCCAGATGAGCCACGATCTGCGCACGCCGCTCAATGCCATCATGGGCATGTCGGACCTGATGCGTTCCGAGATTTTCGGCCCCATCGGCGAACGCTACAAATCCTATGCCGAGGACGTGCTGAACGCGGCGACGCATCTGCTGGCGCTGATCAACGATCTGCTCGACCTCTCGAAAATCGAGGCCGGCGCCGTCGAGCCGTCCGTCGGCGAGTTCCATGTGGCGGACCTGCTGGTGGAGGCCCGCGACCTCGCGCTCCGCAGCGGCAAGGGGAACTGCACCAACGTCACGCTGTCGAGCGAGGGCGAACCGCTGTTCACCAGCGACCGGCGGATGATCTACCAGGTGCTGATCAACCTGCTCTCGAACGCACGGCGCTTCACGCCGGCGGACGGGGTGATCGAGGTGGAGGCAAGCGTTCGCGATCATGTCCTGAAACTGGTGGTGCGCGACAGCGGTACCGGCATCGCTGCGGGCAAGCTCGACCAGGTGCTGCAGCCCTACCGCCAGGGCGATCCGGCAACCGCCGACCCGAACGAGGGCACCGGCCTCGGCCTCGCCATCGTCAACGGCATGTCGCGGGTGCTCGGCGGCGACACCGTCATCCGCAGCGAACTGGGCAAGGGCACGGAAGTCACCGTTACCTTCCGGGAGCCCGGCACGAAAGAGTCCGTACAAATTGCCCCTTTCGGGGACGCCATCTGACCGCTAAGAACAGCGTCAACCACGACAACCACCCATCCGACGGAGGAAACCAACCATGGCCGCCAACAAGAAACTGCTGATCCTGCCGGGCGACGGCATCGGCCCCGAAGTGATGGGCGAGGTCCGTCGCGTGATCGACTGGATGGATCGCCGCCGCCACGTCTCCTTCGACGTCGCCGAGGACAAGGTCGGCGGTGCGGCCTATGACGAATACGGCACCTCGCTGGCAGACAAGACGCTGGATACCGCGATGGGCGTCGATGCGGTGCTGCTGGGCGCGGTCGGCGGCCCGAAATGGGACAATGTCGAACGGCATCTCCGTCCGGAAGCCGGCCTCCTGAAGATCCGCAAGGAAATGGACCTGTTCGCCAACCTGCGCCCGGCGACCTGCCTGCCGGCGCTGGCCCAGGCATCGAGCCTCAAGGAAGAGCTGGTGTCCGGCCTCGACATCCTGATCGTCCGCGAACTGACCGGCGGCGTCTATTTCGGCGAGCCGCGCGGCATCACCGACTTGGCCGACGGCCGCCAGCAGGCCATTGACACGCAGATTTACGCCACCGACGAGATCGACCGGGTCTGCCGTCTCGCCTTCGAACTGGCCGGCAAGCGCGGCAAGAAGTTGCATTCCGTCGAGAAGGCCAACGTGATGGAGACCGGCGTGCTCTGGCGCCGGGTCGCCACTGCCGTCGGCAAGGATTTCCCGGACATCCATCTCGAGCACATGTATGCCGACAATTGCGCCATGCAGCTGGTGCGCAATCCGAAGCAGTTCGACGTCATCGTCACCGACAACCTGTTCGGCGACATCCTGTCGGATTGCGCGGCGATGCTGACCGGTTCGCTCGGCATGCTGCCGTCCGCTTCGCTCGGCGCCGCAGACGACAGCGGTCGCCGCCGCGCGCTCTACGAGCCGGTACATGGCTCGGCGCCGGATATCGCCGGCGAGAACAAGGCCAACCCGCTGGCCACCCTGCTCTCGTTCGCGATGACGCTGCGCTATTCCTTCGACATGGACGAGGACGCCGAGCTGATCGAACAGGGCGTGATGAACCTGCTGGCGTCCGGCAAGCGCACCGGCGACATCATGCAGGCCGGCAAGGACCTCGTCTCCTGCACCGGCATGGGCGAGGGTCTGATTGCCGAGCTCGACAAGCTCGCGGCGTGATAACGGGAAGATGCGGAAGACAGGCACCTTCAGGTAGCCTTCTTCCGCATTTTCGCGCCTGACGCGAAAAATCGTTGCGCGGAGAATCGGACCGGGTTAAAGAATTCGCGTTATGACCCATTCTTACGCCATTGCCATCAACCAGAACATCGCGCTCGCAGAGTGCGGTGCGATGACGTGTGCATGGGTCAAGACCGTCGTCGCCACCACCGTCAAAATGACCGGAGGCTGACGCGGGCGTACCTTGTCATAGTGTTGACGTACAGCCCGCGGATAACCTCCGCGGGCTTTTTTGTTATATGGAGAAGAGCGATGAGACTGGAAGCATACAAGACAGGCAGCAAGTTCGAGTTAAGGCCTCCCGAACGCAGCGCGGAATGGGCGGGCTACCACTCCATCCGGCAGCGGGCGATCTTCGCCGAGCACCTGCCGGAACTGGACTACCGCACCGACCATCCGGACGAGACGGCGAAAGGCAACCAGCCGCTCTGCCTGTACCGCAACGGCACTCTGGTCGGCGCCATCCGCGTCGATTTCCTCGACGGCGAGAAAGCCGCTTTCCGGCTGCTGGCGATCGATCCGGCCTGCCAGCGCCAGGGCTACGGCTCGGTCGCGCTGATGCTGGCCGAACAGTTCGCCAAGGCGCATGGCCGCATGCGGGTGGTCTTGCATGCGCACCGATCCGTGCTTTTCTTCTACGCCAGGAACGGTTATCTCCACGCCGAGTGGGACGAAGCGCCCCTATCGGCAGATTCTGCGACGCTCGGCAAGCGCCTCAATCTCGGCGTCGCTCAGCATGACGGCTCGGTCTATATCGCAGCCGCCTGAAATCAAGGAACGGTAAAATGGGTTACAAGGTAGCAGTCGTCGGTGCGACGGGGAATGTCGGGCGCGAGCTCCTGAACATTCTCGCGGAGCGCAACTTTCCGGCCGACGAAGTCGTCGCGCGCGCATCCGGCCGGTCGGCCGGCCGCGAGCGTTCCGTCGGTGATGGCAAGGTCCTCAAGGTCCAGGACCTGGAGAAGTTCGACTTCACCGGCACCGATATCGGCCTGTTCTCGCCGGGTGCGAAAGTGTCTGCCGTGCATGCGCCGCGGGCGGCGAAGGCGGGCTGCGTGGTGATCGACAACACCTCGCAGTTCCGCATGGACCCGGATGTCCCGCTGGTGGTGCCGGAAGTCAATCCGGGCGCCATCGCCGGCTATGCCAAGAAGGGCATCATCGCCAACCCGAACTGCTCGACCATCCAGATGCTGGTGGCGCTGAAGCCGCTGCACGATTTCGCGAAGATCAAGCGCGTCGTCGTCGCGACCTACCAGTCGGTCTCCGGCGCCGGCAAGGAAGCCATGGACGAGCTTTTCGAACAAACCCGCGGCATCTACGTGAACGACCAGGTGAAGAAGGAGAACTTCACCAAGCAGATCGCCTTCAACGTGATTCCGCATATCGACGTCTTCATGGATGACGGCGCGACCAAGGAAGAATGGAAGATGGTCGTCGAAACCAAGAAGATCCTCGACCCGTCGATCAAGGTCCATGCGACCTGCGTGCGCGCGCCGGTCTTCATCGGCCACGCGGAAGCGGTGAACATCGAGTTCGAGAACGAGATCGACGAGGAAAAGGCCCGTGACCTGCTGCGCAAGGCGCCGGGTGTCACCGTCATCGACCACCGCGTCGACGAAGGCTATGTCACCCCGGTCGAATGCGTCGGCGAGGACGCGGTCTATGTCAGCCGCATCCGCCAGGACCCGACCGTCGAGAACGGCCTGTCGATCTGGGTGGTGTCCGACAACCTGCGCAAGGGCGCCGCGCTCAATACCGTGCAGATCGCCGAGGTGCTGGTGGCCAATTACCTGCGCAAGGCCGCCTGACGCCAACGTTCTCCATCGTTCTTCTCCGGAACCGCGAAGGGGGGGGGGGGTGGGGGCCGCCCCGGGGGGTTTGGGGGT
>JAVKCR010000329.1:0-7006 GCA_040222645.1 Rhodospirillales bacterium | reverse complement strand
CTTCGCCTTCCGCAAGCATGCCCATGACCGGGTCGGCATCGGCATCGTCACCGACGGCGCCATGCAGGTCGACACCCCCTACCGCAGCTTCGTCGCCGAGCCGGGCGTGGTGATGACCGTCAACCCGGACACCGTTCACTGGGGCACGGGCGTCGGCGCGAAGGCCTGGCAGCAGCATATCCTGTTCCTCGACGAGGAGAGCTTCTCGGAGACGGTGCGCGAGATGACCGGCAAGCCCCGGCGCGACCGCTTCGCCTGCCTGTCGCTCTCCGACCCCGGCCTCTGGCGCTGCTTCCTCGATGTCCACCGTACCCTGAGCGAAAGCGGCGAGGCGCTGCGGCGCGAGGACATGCTGCTCGGCCTCGTCGCCGACGTGGTGGCGCGCAATGCGGGCGACACGGACCTCCCCGTCGCCACCGGCCCGGAACCCCGCGCCGTCCGCCTCGCCCGCGAATGGCTCGACGCGCATTATGCCGAGAATGTCTCGCTGGAGGAGCTGGGCGCGCTTTCCGGCGTCAGCGCCTTCCAGCTCTCGCGCGCCTTCCGCAAGTCGCTCGGCATGCCGCCGCATGCCTGGCAATTGCACCGCCGCATCCGGGCCGCCGAGACCCTGCTCCGCGCCGGCCTCGCCCCCGCGGACGTCGCCGCCGATTGCGGCTTCGCCGACCAGGCCCACCTCACCCGCGTCTTCGCCCAGGCCAACGGCATGACCCCGGCGCAGTTCCGGGCTGGGTGATGGGCGCTCCCTCCTAAACAACAACGTCATCCTGACGCAAGTCAGGAACCATGCCTGAGCGTCAGCACCATCCGACAGACTTGATAGCAGTGGAGCAGGTGGGCACTACCGGGGTATCGGCACCCGCCATTGCAGCCGGTTCCACTCAGGCATGGGTCCTGAATTAAATTCAGGATGACGACCTTTTTATTGAAGATCAGTGCCGGACTACTCCACCCAGTCATCCTGGGGCCGCCGCAGGCGGAACCCGGGATCTCGGGCGTCCGCAGCAAAATCAGGAGATCCCGGACTGCCGCTACGCGGCATCCGGGATGACGAGACTTGTGCCTTCTCCCTCGCCCTCACGGAAGTGGGGGCCTCTGCGGCGGACAAGGTGACTGGTTCTCGGGGTTCCCACTTTCGTGGGAACGAAGGGGGAGGGTACGACCGGGGACAGAACAGAGTTGATGACGTGTCGGTTCGCTCCAAAGTCCCCGGAAAAACAACAATGTCATCCTGACGAAAGTCAGGACCCATGCCTGAGCATCAACACCATCCGACAGACCGGGTAGTGGAAGGGCTGGGGGTATCTGCACCCGCCATTCCAGTCGGCAACACTCAGGCATGGGTCCTGATTGCCATAAGGATGACGATCTTTTTTTGGACGCCACGCCCGCCATTTCCCCACCCGGTCATCCCGGGGCCGCCGCAGGCGGAACCCGGGACCTCGGGCCTCCGCCGCGGACTCAGAAGATCCCGAACTGCCGCTGTGCGGCATCCGGGAGGACGATGCGAACCTGCAAAAACATTCAATACCCCGCCCCCTGCCCCCGCTATCAATCCCCAGCCCGCACCGGCGGGCACTTGTCAGACCTTCGAGAGCAACCCATGAACCCCGAATTCCTCGCCGGCGCGCGTGCCGCGTCGCCCATCGCCATCGGTGTCGTCGTGTTCGGCCTGACCCTCGGCGTCACCGCCTCGCAGGCCGGGTTGAGCGCGGTGGAGATGGGGCTGATGAGCGTCACCGTCTTCGCAGGGGCCAGCCAGCTGGTAGCCGTGCAGATGTTCGACCAGGGCGCGACGCTGGTCGCCATCGCAACCGCCGTCTTCGCCGTCAATGCGCGCCATATCCTGATGGGGGCGACGCTGACCACCCTGGTCCGCGACCATCCCCGCCCGCTCCGCTGGCTGGCGCTGTTCCTGATCGTCGATGAATCCTGGGCGCTCACCATGGCGCGGGCGAAACAGCTGCCGACCGGCCCGCTGTTCCTGATCGGTGCGACGCTGCTGCTCTACCCGCTCTGGCTCGCCTCGACCGTCGCCGGGGTCTGGCTCGGCGACCATGCGCCGGACCCCAAGCTGTTCGGGCTCGATTTCCTCGGCGTCGCGGTCTTCATCGGCATGCTGGCGCTGCTCAAGCCGAGCCGCGCCAACCTCGTGCCCTTCGCGGTGACGGCGGTGCTGGCCCCGCTGCTGGCCGGTATCCTGCCCGGAAGCTGGTCGATCATCGTGGCGGCCACCATCGGCGCCGGCGTCGCGGCGGTGATGAAATGAGCTTCGATCCGCACATCGTCGCCACCATCCTCGCCATGGCGGCGGCGACCGCCATCACCCGGCTCGGCGGCTACTGGATCGTCGCACTGGTCGATCCCGGACCGCGCTTCCGGCGCTTCCTCGACGCCGCCCCGCAGACCGTCTTCGTCGCCATGATCGCGGTGCCGCTCTGGAACGGCGGCATCGCCGAATGGTTGGGCGCCATCGCCGCCGGCATCGCCATGCGGCTGACCAACCATCTCGCGGTCACCATTGCCGCCGGCGTCGGCATGGTCGCGCTCGTCCGCCTCGCGCTCGGCGGCTGAACGCCACCCGGCGGATTGACAGCCCCGCCCCCGCTCCGCGATGCTCTCGCCCGCGTCACAGGGAGGATGATCCGAGAGATGACCAGCAGCCAGACCCCCGCTTTCAATCCGGGGGCCTTCACCCCTGTCGGTACCGGCCTGACCCGGCCGGAATGCGTTGCCGCGACCCGTTCCGGCACACTCTATTGTTCGCATTCCGGCGGCGGCGTCTCGCGCATCGACCCGGACGGCAGCGTGCATAACATCCTCGGCCCCGGCGACCCGGTGGTGTTCACCAACGGCTTCTCGCTGATGCCTGATGGCAGCGCGCTCTGCGCCTGCCTGGTGCCACCGGGCGGTATCTGGCGGGTAACGCCGGACGGCCGGCAGGAGCCGTTCCTCACCGAACTCGACGGCGAGGCACTGCCGCCCTGCAATTTCGTGAATTACGATGCAAAGGGCCGGGTCTGGGCGACGGTTTCGACCCGGCGCGTGCCGCGCGCGCTCGGCTACCGCAATGATGTCGCCGACGGCTATATCGTGCTGAAGGACGAGCGCGGGGCGCGCATCGTCGCCGACGGCTTCGGCTATACCAACGAGGCGCTGGTGCATCCCGACGGCGAACATCTCTACGTCAACGAGACCTTCGCGCGGAAGCTGACGCGCATGCGCATCACCGGTGACAACCGGCTGGTCGACCGCGAGACGGTGGCCGAGTTCGGCCCCGGCATCTACCCCGACGGACTCGGCTTCGATTCGGAAGGCGGCGCCTGGATCGTCAGCATCATCTCCAACACCGTCATCCGCGTGCTGCCGGACGGCAGCCAGCAGGTGGTGATGCAGGATGCGGACGCGGACCATATCGCCATGGTCGAGGAAGCCTACCAGGCCGGCACCATGGACCGCCCGCATCTCGACACCATCAAGTCGACCTACCTGAAGAACGTCTCCTCCATCGCCTTCGGGGGTGCGGACCTCAGGACCGTCTATTTCGGCAACCTGCTCGACGACCGGATCTATTCCTGGCGCAGCCCCGTCGCCGGGGCCGAGCCACCACACTGGGCGTACGACCTGTAGGGGGTTGATAGTCACCCCCCTCATACAAAAATGCTCGTCATCCTGATGGCAATCAGGACCCATGCCTGAGCGCTGGCGGCTGCAAAGGCCGGTGCCGATACCCCACTTCCGGGTGCCCGAGAATGGAATCCGTCAGATGTGGTTGACGCTCAGGCATGGGTCCTGACTTTCGTCAGGATGACGATTTTTTATTGAATAATTTCAATATATTGATAATTTTCCAGTCGAAATTCGGGCTTTGATTCGAACACGCAAACATTCAAAGAAAGCTCGTCATCCTGGATGGTGCGTCAGCGCCAGTCCGGGATCTCCTGACTCTGCGGCAAAGGTCCGAGATCCCGGGTTCCGCCTGCGGCGGCCCCAGGATGACCAAGAGTAGACGTCGAGCATAGAAGCCTCAAAACAGCACGTCATCCTGACGAAAGTAAGGGTGACGACTGTTTTTTATTCAATAGTTCCAAATTTTTGCCGCCAACCGGCCCCGCCATCACCCCCGCCGGCGGCGCCGCCGGCCGGTGTCGCCCTCACCCGCGCCGTGGCGTGGGGCGTCGTCGGGCAGCGGCGGGGATTCGCCGAGGACGGCCTTGATCGTCTCGACGGGCGGCGGCTCGCCCGGCTCGTAGCCGTCGAGCGCCGTACGGATGGCGGCAAGATGCTCGCCCCTGGTGCCGCAGCAGCCGCCGATGATGCGTGCACCGGCATCGCGCGCGAGACGGGCATAGGCCGCCATGATCTCCGGCGTGCCGCTGTAGATGAAACTGTCGCCCTTCCATTCCGGGATGCCGCAATTCGCCTTGGCGACGATGATCGCGCCCGGCCATGCGGCCCGCGCGACACCGACGACGGAAGCGATGTTCTCGCCCGCGCCGAGACCGCAATTCGCCCCGAAGGCGACCGGGGCCGCCGCCAGCGCCCCGGCGAAACGCGCCGCCTCACCCGGTCCGACGCCCATCATGGTGTGACCGGCAGTGTCGAAGGTCATGGTGGCGACCACCGGGCGGCCGGTGGTTTCCGCCCCCTCGATTGCGGCCTGAAGCTCCTCGCGCGACGACATGGTTTCGACCCAGAGGATATCGGCGCCGCCATCGACCAGCGCTTGCGCCTGTTCGGCGAAGGCGGCCTTCGCGTCCTCGAAGGCGAGCGTTCCCACCGGCACCAGCAGTTCCCCCGTCGGACCCATGGAGCCGGCGACAATGACGGGCCGTCCCGCCTTGTCGGCTTCGCCACGCGCGACGGCGGCGGCGGCCATCGCCAGCTCGCGCACCCGGTGCTGGGCATGGTGCAGCTTGAGCCGCATGGCGTTGCCGCCGAAGGAATTGGTCAGGATGATGTCGGATCCCGCCTCGATGAATTCCCGGTGCAGGTCGGCGACTTTCTCCGGCTGCTCGACATTCCAGAGTTCAGGCGCATCGCCGGTCTCGAGCCCGCGGGCGAACAGCCCGGTGCCGGAACCGCCATCGGCCATAAGCCAGCCGCGCTCGGCCAGCAGGTCGGTAAGAATATCGCTCATGATCCGGATCCGGTCTCGTGTCAGGGGGACGATGGCGCGGTTCCGACCAGCATCGGCTGGTCTTGTCGGGCCATCAGATTGTTTCGCGAAAAATGCGCCAGTCGGCGGGCAACTTCCGGCATCAACGCGACATCGACATTGGCAAAAGCGACACGCAGGTGGGTTCCCGCTCCGCCGAACATGGTATCCGGCAGGGTCAGCAGCCCGGCCTCACGAGCCAGCAGTGGCGCGAGCTCCGCCGACGACAACTCGAAGGGATGGCGCAGGAAGGCGAAATAGGCGCCGATGGAATCGATGGAAAAGCCGGAATTCGAACCGCCGATGGCACCGGCGAAGCCGGCAACGCGCCCGGCCATCAGGTTCCGGTTCGCCGCCCGCCACTGGCCAAGATGCTCCAGTCCGTAGATCGCGGCAAGCTGGCCGACACGCGGGGCGCAGATCGCCAGCGAATCCATTACCTTGGCGATCTCGGCGATGGTGCCGGGGGAGGCCGCCACGGCGCCGACCCGGTAACCGGTCACCGAATAGACCTTCGAGAAGCTGTAGAGCTGGATGAAATGCTCGCGCCAGCCGGGATCGGCGAACAGGCCGTGCGGCCGGGCGATAGCGGGGTCGAGAAAGTCGCGATAGGTCTCGTCGAGGATCAGCGCGATGCCGCGCCGGGCGGCCAGTTCGGCAAAGCCGCGCAGCACCGCTTCGGGATAGATCGCGCCGGTCGGATTGTTCGGCGAGATCAGCAGGATCGCCTTCGTTCGCGGCGTGAGCAGGCGCTCCGCCTCCGCCGGGTCCGGAATGAAATCGTTCGCCGCATGGCAGGGCAGTCCCTGCACCCCGATCCCGAGCATGTCGAGCGTCATGCGGTGGTTGAAATACCAGGGCTCGGCCAGCATCAATGCATCGCCCGGCCGGGCCAGGGTCATGGCGGTGAGGAAGAACGCCTGGTTGCAGCCGGCAGCGATCAGCAGGTCCCCGGCCGCCGCATCGCCGCCATAGATCGTACGGATATCGTCGGCAAGCAGCTGCCGCAGCGCCGGCAGCCCCTCGATATCGGTATAGCGGCTGGTCTCCGGCCGCATCACGGCTTCCGCGAGATGGGCGCGCAGCCCCTCTTCCGGCGGATAGCCGGGCGCCGCCTGCGCGAGATCGATCAGCGGCCGCTCATCCGGAAAGCGGATGCCCTCGATCCAGCCATGCGCCTCGGCGATCGGCGGTTCCTCGATACCGGTGACGGCGGAATTCAGTGAGTAGCTCATGAGGAGACCTTGCGCGGCGATTACGGGTCGGTCCCGCCGGTTCGGGTCTGTTCCGGATCGACCACGGTCAGGAACAGGCTCGCCTCGCTGATCGAGATATCCGGCAGGCCGCGGAAGATATCCACGATCCGTCCCCCTAGTCCAACGGGAAGCGGGTCGAGGCTTTCGCCACGCATGGCCTCCGGCAGCTCGGCGCGGACATCGCGGTCGGTCGCCAGGCATTTCAGGAATTCCGTGCCGGCCGGATGCGAGACCATGAGCCGGTAGCCGTCCCGAGCCGGATCGGGCAGGCGGCGGACAATTCCCGCCGCGATCCAGTTGCTGCCGCGGCGCTTGAGCAGGCCCGGATTGGGCAGGATCTGGCGCACCTTCCCGTCCGACTGGCGATAGAAGCACCAGAGATAGCCGCCCTCGGCCAGCCTGACATCCAGCGACAGCGCCTCGCCGATGCGGAACACCGAGCCGCCGCGCGTCGGGGCCAGGCGGAGCGGGTTCGGCCCCAGCCGATCGGTCGCGGCAAGGCCGACGAGACCGGCTTCCGGGGCCAGGCCAAGCCCGCCGATGCTGTCGCCCCGGACATGACGGAGCCAGGACGCGACGATCCGGCCATCGC
>JAVKCR010000328.1:0-4230 GCA_040222645.1 Rhodospirillales bacterium | reverse complement strand
CAGAACCATGACCTTCCATGTCGCGTACTTTTCGGGTTTCAGCGGGAAAGTCTTGCAACTGGGTGCGGTCAGCGCCCGCATTGCCGCCTCCGCCGCCGAGCGATAGAAGCCATCTGATATCATACGTCGTCTCGTGTTCGGCATGAATTCCGACTGCGCCACCGTGGCATCGGGTCTCATGTAAACGCGAATTTCCACCGAAAGGTTCGCCGCGTTCTTCGCGCCGGGCTGCAAATTCCAGCACTTTGCCAGATGCTGGCGCACCAGGTCGATCTCCGACATGGTCATCCGTTCGTCGATCGAGGGCGCATTGTTGCGGGTCGTCGCCGCGGTCGCCGCATCGGTCTTCGGATCGTCCTTGCGGTTCTCGACCTTCGATTTCAGCTCCTCGACCGTGTTCAGCACCGACAGGAAGTCATCCTCCGGCTTCTTCGGCTTCGCCTTGTCATCCTTCACCGTGGCCGCGGTCTGGGGCTTCGGCTCGGGCTTCGGCTCAGGCTTCGGTTCCGGCTTCGGCTCAGGTTTCGGCTCAGGTTTCGGCTTCGGCTCAGGCTTCGGTTCTGGCTTGGGCGCCTCGGGTTTCGGCCGCGGCTTCGGCGCAGGTTCGGGCTCCGGCTTGGGTTCCGGCTTGGGCTCCGGCTTCGGTGCCGGGGCCGGCGGCGGCGGCGCGGGTTCCGGCTTCGGTTCGGGCGCGGGCGGCGGCACCGGTTCCGGAACTGGCTGCGGCTCGGGAACGGGCTCAGGCACGGGTTCCGGCTGGGGTTCCGGTTCCGGGGCCGGCTGCGGCGCAGGCGTGGGCGCCGGCGGCTTCGGCGCCGGCTTGACCGGGGCCGGTTCCGGTTTCGGTTCTTCCTGGGGCGGCGCCGGCGGCTCGGGCGAGGAAGCCCTCTCCGCCAGTTCGACGATCTCGACCACGATCGGCTGCTCTTCGGGTATCCGCGTCTCCGAGATGAACGGCACCACGAACAGCAGGAACACCGCGAATGCGGCGTGCATGATCAGGGACAGGAGGAGACCGCCGGGCATGATGCAGCCTTACTTGCCAACCTCGCGCGGCAGCGTGACCAGCGCGACCTTGGAATAGCCGGCAGCGTTGATCAGGCCCATCACCTCCATCACCTTGCCGTAATTGACCCGCGCATCGCCACGGACATAGATGCGGGTTTCCGGCTTGTTCTCGGTGATGGCGTTGAGGCGCGCGATGATGGAATCCTCCGGCACCTCGGTCTCCTGGATGAACAGCGTGCCATCCGCTTTCACGGAAACCACCAGAGGTTCGACATTCTCGATGATCGGTTTCGCCTCCGTCTTCGGCAGATCAATCTGCACACCGACAGTCAGCAGCGGCGCGGTCACCATGAAGATGATGAGCAGCACAAGCATGACGTCGACGAACGGCGTCACGTTGATCTCCGACATAGGCTTGTAGGTCTGCCGGTAGCCTCTTGTCCGGGTCGGTCGCTGGGAAAGCTGGGCGCCCATCGCCTCAGGCCCCCTCGTCCAGCTGGCGCGACAGGATCGACACGAACTCGGTGGAGAAGTTCTCCAGACGGTTGGCGTAGCGGCCGAGATCCGAGGAGAGCTTGTTGTAGGCGAGCACCGCCGGAATCGCCGCGACGAGTCCGAGCGCGGTTGCGAACAGGGCCTCGGCAATACCGGGCGCCACGACAGCAAGCGAGGTGTTCTTCGACAGCGCGATCGACTGGAAGGAATTCATGATCCCCCAGACGGTACCGAACAGGCCGATAAAGGGCGCGACGGACCGACGGAGGCGAGGAAGGTCATGTAGCGTTCCAGCCGCTCCATCTCGCGGCCGAGCGTCACCTGCATCACCCGCTCGATCCGCTGCTGCAGACCGCCGCGAACACTGTCGGTCGCCACCCCGCGTGAGGCGCCGCGGCGCCATTCCCGCATGGCCGACGCAAACACCGCCGACATCGGGTCGGACGGGTTGGTGCCGATGCGGTCGAACAGATCCTCCAGCGAACCGCCGGACCAGAAACTGTCCTCGAACTTGTCCGAGCGCCGGTTGACGCGGCGGATCCGCAGCACCTTCTCGAAGATGATCGCCCAGCACCAGACCGATGCCAGGGCGAGCATCACCATGACGATCTGGACGACGATGTCCGCTCGCAGGATCAGCGTGAGGATCGACAGATCGGATGCATCGAACGAACCCGCCAGGTTTGTCGCTTCGACCGCTTGTTGCTCCATATTCTCTTCCTTCAACCGCTAACAGTCAGGCGGCCCCAGATATCGCGGAGCCGTTCGGGAATTCGTCTCGGACGCCCGGACCTGTCGATACAGGCGAGCGTTACCTGCATGGTCACCAGGTCCTCGTTGTCGCGCCGCACGCTCTGGGTTGCCCGCATGCGTGCGCCGGTCACCTCCTGCATCTCGGTCCAGACCTCGATCCGGTCGTCAAGGCGTGCCGGGCGGAGATAATCCGCCTCGCAGCGGCGCACCGCGAACAGAACGCCGTCGCGCGCCTCGAGTTCCCGGTGATCGGCGCCGACGGCGCGCATCATCTCGGTTCGGGCGCGTTCCGCAAACTTCAGGTAATTTGCGTAATAGACAATTCCGGCTGCATCCGTGTCTTCGTAGTAAACGCGGATCGGCATTACATGGCGCCGGCCGTCAAATCGTCCCTGGCCCGTCATATACGCTCCTCCAATCGGGAAGTCTCATAGATATCCGCAATGCAACAGTCTAGGCCAGCCCCGGACCGCTTCAAAGGTCTGCAGGCGCCAGTAATTCGGATGCGCCTGTGTCATTTCTAGGGCAATTGCAGACAGAATTCGGGGAATTAAAGGAAAAGCGGATCAGGCGGCCAGAATTTTCTCGAGATCGACCGCATCGATCTGGTCCGGACGCATGAAACGGTTCGCATATTCAAGATAAACGCCCGACTCGATGAATAGCCGGAACAGCTCCGGATCGATATGCTTGTCCTTCACCATGAAAGTCATGATCCGGACTGCCTCGGACAGGGTCTTGCCTTTCTTGTATGGGCGATCTGCCGCCGTGAGCGCTTCGAAAATATCGGCGATTGCCATCATCCGGGCCACCGGTGACATATCGTCGGCCGAGAGCCGCTTCGGATAGCCGGTACCATCCATCTTCTCGTGGTGGCCGCCGGCAAGCTCCGAAACATTGCGCAGATGTCTCGGGAAAGGCAGTTCGTCGAGCATCTTGATGGTCTGGATAATGTGCTCGTTGATCTTGTAGCGGTCCTCATCCGTCAGGGTGCCGCGCCGCACGATCAGATTGTGGATTTCACCCCGATTGTAGAGCACCTTCGGAACCTCCACCTTGAACCCCCAACGATTGTTCGGTGGGAGTTTCTCTGAATCCGGCCGCTCGATGACATGGCGTATCTTGTCGGCGATCAGGGGTTCGGCAATCGGCAGCGGCCCCGATTCTTCGAGTTCGATGCGCGTCAGTTCCGCATGAGAAACCCCAAGGCGGTCATCGAGCGTCCGCGTCCAAGTCTTCCCTGCCAGTTCCCGGATGCGTTGGATTTTCTCATCGGACATGAACTCACCGCCGATATTGCATTCCGCGAGAAATGCGAAGTCATCGTCCAGTTGCGCCAGTTCCGAATCCAGTGCTGCCTTGCGTTCGTCGTTCTGACCGTTCTGAACAACGTCACGGAGATAAGCGATCTCCGCTTCCCGTTTCATCACCTCGACCCGCATACGGACTTCGTGGATGCGGTCATATATGGTTTCCAGCTTTGTCGCCTTGTCGACGACGAACTCCGGCGTTGTGACCTTGCCGCAATCATGAAGCCATGACGCCACATGAATGGCTTCCCATTCATCCTCATTCAGGCTGAAGTCCGCATAGGTTCCGGTGGTGGAACGCTCCGCCGCGGCGGCCAGCATTTTGGTCAGTTCCGGCACGCGCTCGCAATGGCCGCCGGTGTAAGGGGACTTTGCGTCGATTGCACCGGCGATAAGTTTCAGGAAACTCTCAAACAATTGCTTCTGTATGGCGATGAACTGGCGGGCTTCAACCGATACGGCCGCCGAGCCGGACAGCGCTTCGGTAAACCTTACCAACGCGAGATCCATGACCTCGTCGACCTCTAGAGCAAGTTCCGACCGGAAAGATTCGCGGGGGGATTCCCTTCGGGCCAGATTTGTGATTCATCATGACTGCTGGGAAAGGAGGCCGGCATGCATGGTGAAAAGTCTTTCCGAGGATTTGCGGAAGCGGGTTATCGCG
>JAVKCR010000327.1:0-3435 GCA_040222645.1 Rhodospirillales bacterium | reverse complement strand
GCTTGACCAGGTTCCGGAAGATTTCCGTCATCTCGTCACGGCTGTAGGGCAGGGTCATGCGGAGCTTCGCGACGCTGCGCTCGAACCGGTCGAGATGCTTGTCGAGCCGGAAAAACCGGCCTTTCCAGACATGCACCACGTCGTAGGTCGCGTCCGAACGCAGGAAGCCCCAGTCGAGCACGGAGATCTTCGCGTCCCTGATGGCGATGTACTCGCCATCCATGTAGGCGGCGCCCGGCGGGTATTTCTGCTCCATGCGGCGATACTCCCTCTTCAACCGATAACGGGGTCGTCGAAAGAGAATATCCCCGCCTGGTCCTCGACTTCCAGCACCCAGATGTCGGGGTCGTAGCGCATCTGGCGCTGGATGTAGTCGTCCGCCGCACCTTCCTCGACCGGCTCCGCCCCCGTCGCCGACAGCCAGGCGCGTTCGCCTTCGGCCGTTCGGGTCTGGGAATAGACCCGGCAGCCCCTGGAGAAGCGGTTCACCTTCACGAGGATGGCGCCGGCATCCGAATCGCCCCGGTTGCAGACCATCACGGGAACGAATTGCGCCTGCCAGCGGCGCACCAGCGCCTTGGCCCAGATTTCCGATTTAAGTCTTGGTTCCATGAAATAGGATTAGCGCACCGGCACCCCGCCGTCACTGACAGGATACCGCATTCCCGATGTTCGAACTCCATCCCGATCTCGTCCGCGACACCATCGAGGTCACGCGCTTCCCGCTCTGCCGCGTCCAGCTGCTGAACGACCGTACCTATCCCTGGCTGGTGCTGGTGCCGGCCAAGCCCGGCCTGAAGGATTTCCATGACGTCGCGGCCGGCGACAAGGCCACCCTGATGGCGGAGATCGACCGCGCCTCGAACGCGCTGGTCTCGCTGCACGCGCCGGACAAGGTCAACGTCGCCGCGCTCGGCAACATGGTGCCGCAGTTGCATATCCACGTCATCGCCCGCCACAAGACCGACGCCGCCTGGCCGAAACCGGTATGGGGCGTGGTGCCGGGCGTGCCCTATGGCGAGGCCGAACTGTCGGAAACGCTGGCGGCGCTACGGAAGGCGCTGGGGTAGGCAGAGGTATCTGCCCGTCTCCCTCATCCTGAACTCGTTTCAGGACCTCGAGAGAAAAGTCCGAGCCTCTCAAGGAACGGTACGGCAATTTGGTCCAGGTCCTGAAACGAGTTCAGGATGAGGCGGTTTTCCCATATCCCGGTGAGAACGGCGGCTCCGACGGTATCCGGGGCGCCGCGATCTCCAGCCCCGCCTCTGCCCGGTCGCGGATGACGATCCGGTCGACGAGCACCCGGACCTCGCGCCAGACCGGCTTGCCGAAGCCCTGGTGCTTCCCGAGAAACCCGTCCGGGCCGACATGCAGGCAGGTCCCCCGCATCGGCGGGTCGAGGAAGAACAGGCCCCGGTCGAGCGAAGCCGGCTCCCTGCCGTCGACCGCCTGCGGGGCGAAATGCGCCGCAATCGAGCGCCAGCGGTTTCGCGCTGCCGGGTCGGGCGTGTAGCAGAAGGTGCCGGGATCGCGGACGATGTCCGTCCCGTCGACATGCAGTTCGACCGAGAGCTGGTCACTGTGACGGTGCGCGCCAATGGGATCGCTCTCGCCGCCGCAGCGGATGGAGAGCCAGAGCCGGCGGCTGCGGATCACGTAGAGCCCGAAATCGGGGAATGCGAGGCACTCGATCCCCTCTGCGAGTCCGGAACCGAAATCCAGCTCGAGAACCGGTCCCCCGCCCGCTTCCGGCAGGCCCGTTTCCGTCAACCGTGTTGGTGCCTGCATTGCGACTTGGTTTGCCACCGTCATGGCATTCATCAACAGGCCGTCGATCCCCGGTTCACCCGGCTGGCCGGTCAGCGCGCGCAGCGCGTCCAGTGTCGCCGACGGATCGAGATGATCCTCTTCAAGCGCCGCATCGAAAACCGGCGCGAGGTTGAGGAACCGGCCGGAATCGTTGTCGCCGATCTGCACGAAATGCCCGTCGGGCTTGGTAACAGTCTCCAGGAACGCACCGGCTCGTGCGATGCGCCGCCAGGATTCTTCGGAAAATTCAAAGCCATGTCTCCGGCAGGCCGCCATGCCCCAGACCGCCATCTCGAGGCAGAAGCGGTGGTAGGCGACCGAGCCCTCGAAATGCCCGCCGTCCGCCAGGAACTGCGCGCAAACCTCGCGCTCGATTTCCCGCGCCGCGAGACGGAGCCAGCCTGCCGCCTCCTCGTTGCGGGCCGGGTCCAGCGCCGCCGCGATCACCGCGAGACCGGCGATATCGGCGAGGTAGTGATTGCCCGTGCGGTCCGGGTACCATTCGAGATGGCCGGCAACATAACGGCCGTGGTCGACCAGCAACCGGGCGAAAAGTTCTCGGAATTCAACCGGTTGATCTTCCATCGCCGCGAGCAACGAAACTGCCGCCGCGAAATTGGCGCCGCGGATCGCCACATCCATCGCGCAGCGCCAGTTGACGCCGAGCATCGGCGGATTGGCGGCGATGAAATCGGTGATCTGGGCGCGGATTTCGGCCGCCAGTTCCTTGTCACCCCGCAGGAAGGCCGCCAGCGCCATGACCGGCAGGTGGTGACAGCGCGCGAGTTCCCACGGCAGCTTGATATCGGCGCCGGTTCCCACGGGGATCGGTACAGCCGACCACCACAGCCCCTCGTCCCAGCGATGCCCGCTCTTCAGGTCGGCGTGCCAGTCGACCGGGCGATAGCCGACTGGGAGAAGCGAGACCAGCTGCCGTTGCCGATCGGCGTTCGGTCCGTCCGCGACGTCACCGGCCGGCGCGGCGGAAATCTTCCAACCCGACCCGAGGATATCGAACTCATGCCGCCGCCAGCGCGCCATGACCTCGTCCGGAACCGCGAAGGCCGACGCGAGCGCGTTCCTGTCAGGCGCATCGAACAGTGGCGTGAAGACGGCATCGCCGGTGAAGTATGTCGTCTCCCAAGCGGCACGCCGCCGTGCGATACGTTCCCCGAACCGGCGGCAAACGGTCTGCACGGCGAAACGGACGAGTCCGCTAGCCGAACTCCGCGCCGCCCGCGTCAGGTGCCGGCGCGCGATCACGGCTCAGACCCCGCGGCCGATATCCGCGAGCGTGACCGGCAGGCTGCGGCCGGCACCGATGGCGGCGATTGCCCGGAAGGTCGCGAGCGTGGTGAGCGCAGCGCTGTCGAGACCAAGCGCCGGGGCGCCAGACCTGAGCCCCTCGGCGAAGGCCGCGACCATCGCCGCCTGCCCCTTGTCCTGCGCGCCGCCGCCGATCTTCTTCGCCCGCCCCGTCGCGCCGTAGAGCGCGCCTTCACGGAAATCGCGGATGATCGCGGCACGCCCGCCGGCGAACACCTCGACATGCTCCTTCTCGACCGCGTTCGGGCCCGACGCGGGGTAGAGAATGGTGGCGACTGAGCCGTTCCTCATGGTGAGCGT
>JAVKCR010000326.1:0-5247 GCA_040222645.1 Rhodospirillales bacterium | reverse complement strand
TGCTTGCCGCGCCGGCTCTTGCAGCCATTGCGTTGGAATTCGGTCCGACCGAATATTTCGCGCTGACATTGTTCGCGCTCTCCATGCTGGCCACCATCAGTGGACGGTCAGCGATCCGGAACCTGATCTCCGGCGGTATCGGCCTTCTGATCGGCACCGTCGGTATCCAGCTGGTCACGGGAACCGAACGCTTCACCTTCGGAATTCCTGAACTTTCGGAAGGTATCGGGTTCATTCCGGTACTGATCGGCCTGTTCGCCATCGGGGAGCTGCTGTCGCAGACCAACGCGGCCAACGTCACCTACGAGCGGATCACGTCGGCGGTCATCAAGCTGCCGTCCAAGGAAGACTTCAAGCGGGTGTTCTGGACCGTCATCCGATCCTCCGGTATCGGTACCTTCATCGGCATCCTGCCGGCCGAAGGCTCCACCGTCGCCGCGATCATGGGCTACAACGAAGCCAAGCGCTGGTCGAAAACCCCGGAAGAGTTCGGCACCGGTTGTCCGGAAGGCATTGCCGGTCCGGAAGCCGCGAACAACGCGGCCACCGGCGGCGCCATGGTACCGACCCTGGCTCTCGGCATTCCGGGCAGTGGGTCGACGGCGGTCATCCTGGCGGCGCTCATCATGCATGGCGTGCGTCCGGGTCCGCAGCTGATCAACAACCAGCCGGACTTCATGTACGCGATCTTCGGTGCCATGCTGATCGCGAACTTCATGTTCTTCGGCATCGGCATGATCGGCGCCAAGGTGTTCTCGCGTATCACCATGATCCCGCGCCAGTTCCTCTGGCCGGCGGTGTTCACCTTCGCGGTGATCGGCTCCTACTCCTTCGCCAGCTCGACCTTCGATGTGTGGATCATGCTGGCATCAGGGGTGATCGGTTTCGTGCTCAACCGCCATGGTTTCGGTCCCGCGCCGCTGATCATGGGCGTTGTGCTTGGCCCGATCGTCGAGGAGAAGCTCGGCCAGGCCATGATCATCATGGACAATCAGTGGTGGCTGATGTTCGAGAGCCCGATCGCGTCGCTCTTCTTCGCGCTTACCGCGCTCAGCCTCGGCTGGCCGCTCGTGCGCCGGATCCGGAACGCCAAGAAGCAGGCGGCGTGAGCCGCTGCCGCTTCGCTCCGGGAGAAACGGAAGTAGCATGTCTGATCTGACCAAGGCCGACATCTTCTGCCGCTGGGCGGCAGGTCTCGCGGTTGCGGACCTGCCGGGCCAGGTTGTCCGGCAGGCCGGCCGCTCGACGCTCGACGTTATCGGCCTCGCGATATCAGCCCGCCACGAGGACTATATCGTGGCGTTGGCGGCGGGCGGCATGTCTGCAGGCACCGGAACGGCGTTCGGTCATCCGGGCGGGTTTGCCCCGCAGGATGCCGCATTGCTCAACGGTGTCGGCGGGCATGGCGAGGATTACGACGACACCTTCGAAGGCACACCCGTCCACACCGGTGTCGTCGTCGTACCATCGGTTCTCGCCGCCTGCGAGGCACGCGGTCTCGATACCGGACGGGCGCGGATCGGAATTGCGGTTGCGGGTGAGCTGATGTGCCGTATGGCAATCGTCGCCCCGACGGCGGTGCACCGGGCCGGGTTCCACCCGACGGGTGTCATCGGTGCGGTGGCAGCCGCCGCCGGCGTCGGCGCCGCGATCGGTCTCGATGCGGAACGGCTGGCCCGCGCCATGGGCATAGCCGCATCGATGGCCAGCGGCATTATCGAATATCTTGCCGATGGTTCATCGACCAAGCGGCTTCATGCCGGCTGGGCGGCGCATTGCGGCTACCGCGCCGCGCTGTTCGCCGAACAGGGCTTCACCGGCCCGAAGAGTGTCATCGAAGGCACCCACGGTTTCTACCTCGGCTTCGCCGATCCGAAGATCGAACGGGATTTCGACCGCATCGATGCCGGGCTAGGCGATGAATGGCTCTATGCCGGCATCGCTTTCAAACCCTATGCCTGCGGCACCATGACCCAGCCCTTCGTCGATTGTGCGATCGGGCTGCGTGACAAGGGCATCACGCCGGAAATGATCGAGAGCATCCTGTGCAAATGTGGTGAAGGCACGGTTCACCGGCTTTGGGAGCCGCTTGCTTCCAAGCAGACGCCGGCCACGCCCTATGCAGCCAAGTTCTCGACACCCTACTGCGTGGCCGCCGGGCTGGTTGACGGGGCGGCAGGTCTTGCCCAATTCACGGATGAACGGATCGCCGATCCGGTGATGCTCGGCATCGCCGGCAGGACCAGCTACGAGATCGATCCCGACGACCCCTACCCGGCCAACTATCGCGGGCACGTTCGCGCCAGCCTGAAGGATGGCCGGGTTGTCGAATTGTCCCTGCCGCATATGCGCGGCGGGGCGAGAGAACCGTTGTCCGACGACGAACTGCGTCGCAAGTTCGTCGCCAATGTGTGCTTCGGCGGCTATGCAGCCGACGAAGCCGAAACACTTGCTGACCGGGCCGCGGGCCTGCTCGCCGGTTCCGGCAGGATAGACCTTGCGCCATTCGCGCAGAAGCCCTGAGAGGAGCGTTACCGACATGCCGCATATCCCCGCCTCGTCCGCCCTGGACCACATCCGGGTCATCGATCTAACGCGGGTGCGCTCCGGCCCGACCTGTGTGCGTCAATTGGCCGACTGGGGCGCCGACGTGATCAAGGTCGAGATGCCCGAGGCCCTGGAAGCGGACGGCGCGCTGGGCGCCAAGCGCCATACGGCGGACTTCCAGAACCTGCAGCGCAACAAGCGCAGCCTGACGCTGAACATCAAGGAACCTGATGGCCTTGCGGTGCTGAAGAAGCTGGTCGAGACCGCCGATGTCGTGGTCGAGAACTTCCGTCCCGATGTGAAGGACCGGCTCGGCGTCGATTACGAGAGCCTCGCCGCGGTCAATCCGCGTATCATCCTCGCCTCGATCTCCGGTTTCGGCCAGGACGGTCCTTATGCCAAGCGACCGGGTTTCGACCAGATCGCCCAGGGCCTTGGGGGCCTGATGTCGATCACCGGCGAGCCGGGCCGTGGCCCGATGCGGGTCGGCATCCCCATCGCAGACCTGACATCGGGCCTGTTCGCCGCACTCGGCATTTTCGTCGCCCTGATGGAGCGGGACAAGTCCGGCAAGGGGCAGTGGGTGCAATCCTCGCTCCTGCAGGCGCAGATATTCATGCTCGATTTCCAGGCAGCCCGCTACCTGGTGCATGACGAGGTTCCGGGACAGGCCGGCAACAATCACCCGACCTCGATCCCGACCGGTGTCTTCGCGACCAAGGACGGTCACATCAATATCGCGGCTGCCGGCAACACAATCTGGAATCGCCTCTGCGACGCCATGGGAAAACCGGAATGGAAGGAAGATCCGCGCTTCCTCGACAATGCCGACCGGCTGAAGCACCGGGACATGCTGAACGGCATGATCGAGGAGATATCGAAGACACGCACCAGCAAGGAATGGATCGATATCTTCGCCGAGGCCGGCGTACCGAGCGGGCACATCTACAATGTCGGGGACATGTTCGCCGACGAGCAGGTGAAGCATCTCGGCATCGCCACCGACATCGAGACCACCGCCTTCGGCAAGACCCAGCTTATCGCCCAGCCCATCAAGATGAGCCGGACGCCGAGCGAGCTGAAGGTGAGCCCGCCGGAGAAAGGTGAGCACAGCGACGAGATCCTCGGTGGCCTGGGGCTGTCGGCGGAGGAGATCGCCGACCTCCGTGCCCGAAACGTAGTCTGACCAGGAGTATCCGAATGAGCCCGGAAGCGGTTTACCAATCCCACGTCGACAACAAGATGCTGTCGGAGAAGCGCGGCGCTGTCGGCCACATGATCTTCAACAACCCGGAACGCTACAACGCGGTCTCGCTCGACATGTGGGAAGCGGCCGTGGGCATTCTCGACGGCTTCGTCGCCGACGACGATATCCGCGTGATCGTGATGTCCGGCACCGGCGGCAAGTCCTTCGTTTCCGGCGCGGATATCTCGAAGTTCGAGAAGGAACGCGGCTCGAAGGAAGCGGTCAATGACTACAACGCCCGTATCAAGGTGGTCTATGACAAGATCGCCGCGCTGCCGAAACCGACCATCGCCATGATCAACGGCTTCTGCCTCGGCGGCGGCCTGGCGCTGGCGGTGAGCTGTGACCTCCGGTTCTGCTCCGCAAAATCACGTTTCGGCCTGCCGGCAGCCCGTCTCGGTCTCGGTTACCCGTTCGAGGGGCTGCGCCGGCTCGTCGCCACGGTAGGGATCGGTCAGGCCAAGGATATCGTCTTCTCCGCCCGCAAGCTGGAATCCGACGAGGCGCTGCGCATCGGACTGGTGCAGCAGGTGGTCGAGGAGGAAGACCTCGAGAAGACCGTCTTCGACTATGCCGCGACGGTTGCCGAGAACGCGCCGCTGACGGTCGGGGCGATGAAATTCATCATCGGCGAGACCCAGAAGGATCCGGATGACCGCGACATGGCCCGTTGCCAGGCCATGGTCGACGCCTGTTTCGATTCGGAAGATTATATCGAGGGCCGCAGGGCCTTCATGGAAAAGCGCACGCCACAGTTCAAGGGCCGCTGATCTTCAGATTCCCTCGACGCCGATCCCTTTCAGGATCATGCGGATGGCGAGAACCGTGACGACGACCTTGAACAGGCGCCGGAACAGGGTCTCGTTCATCCGGTCGAGAAGGTAGCGCCCGACGATGCTGCCGGCGAACGTGCCCGCGATCATCATGGCGATCAGCCCGGCATAGTCCGCGAAAGCGAATCCGAGAATGCCGAAGGCGATCAGCTTGAAGCCGTGAATGAATGTGACGCAGGCCGCCTGGGTCGCGATAACCCCTCGCCTGTCCGGGATCGCCCGGCCGACATAGGCGATGATCAGCGCACCGACCGCCGCTCCCAGCATGGAAGCGAACCCGGTGATCAGGCCGAGCAGCGGCAGGCGCCACGGCCCTTTCCTCTCGACGGCGGGCTTCGGTCCCCAGACGCCGTAGAGGATGAATAGCGCGATGACGATCTGCAGCGCGTCATGCGGCAGGTTGACGCTGATGGAAGCGCCACAGATTCCCCCGGTTATGGAGCCCGCCCCGAAGATCAGCGGAATGCGCCACTCGATATGCTTCAGCGAGGTGACGGTGCGGAATCCGCTGGCGGCCGATTCCACCGCGCCGTGGATCGGAATCACCGCGGCCGGCGGCAGCAGGCTGGCGATCATGGCGAGGCTCATCCCCCCGGTCGGACCGATCGAGGCGTTGAAAAC
>JAVKCR010000325.1:0-4740 GCA_040222645.1 Rhodospirillales bacterium | reverse complement strand
CCCGACCGGGCTCGGCGTCGAGACGAGTTCCAGCAGGTCCTCGAGGATGCGTTCGGATGACACCGGCAGCACTTTCACTGCCGGTCGAACCGGCTCCATGTTCATTCTTCTCTCCGTCTGGTGTGGGGAAACAGCAAGTCGACGAACCGTTCGGCCGTCGGTTGCGGCTCGTGGTTGGCGAGGCCCGGCCGCTCGTTCGCCTCGATGATGACGTAGTCGGGGCCGGTGACATCGGGGGTCAGGAAATCGAACCCGACCACCGGGATGTCGAGCACGCGGGCCGCCCGGCAGGCCGCCTTGCGGAGATCCTCGTGCAACGCCGACGTGACGTCGTGGATGGTGCCGCCGGTATGCAGGTTGGCGGTTCGGCGCACCGTGATGGTCTTGCCCTCCGGCAGGATGTCGGTCATCCGGTAACCGGCGGCGCCGACGCAACGTTCTGTCTCGGCGTCGAGCGGGATCCGGCTCTCGCCGCCGGTGGCGGCGGCGCGGCGGCGGCTCTGGACCCGGATCAGTTCGCTGATATCGTCGCGGCCGTTGCCGGTGACGGCGGCCGGGCGGCGCACGGCGGCGGCCACGGCCTCGTTGCCGATCACCACGATCCGAAGATCCTCGCCGTCGCAGAACTGTTCTAGCAGCACCTTCTCGCAGACTTCGCCCGCCTTCTCGATGGCCCCCGCCATCTCCTCCTCGGCGCGGATGTCGACGCTGATACCGGCGCCCTGTTCGCCGCGCGCCGGCTTCACGACGATACGGCCGTGATGTTCGAGGAAGCGCCGGTTGTCGGCGGCTGAACCGGCCTCGGCCTGGTCCGGCACCTGGAGGCCGTCGGCAGCCAGCAGGCGTCGGGTCAGCGCCTTGTCGTCGCAGCGCGCCAGCGCCACCGAGGAGGTGAGGTCCGAGAGGCTTTCCCGGCAGGAGATCGTGCGCCCGCCGAAAGAGAGCCGGAAGATGCCGGCCTCGGCATCCTCGACCTCGATGCCGATGCCGCGGCGCCGCGCCTCGCGGACGATGATGCCGGCATAGGGATTCATGGAATCTTCCGGCTGCGGCGCGATGAACAGGTCCTCGTTGATCGGGTTCTTGCGCTTGATGGCGAAGACCGGCAGCCGCACGAAGCCGAGTGCCTCGTACAGGGCGATCGCCGGGGCGTTGTCGTGCATCACGCTGAGATCGAGGAAGGAGCGGCCGCGCGCCTTGTAATGCTCGGCCAGTCCGCGCACCAGCATTTCGCCGATCTTCGGCACCGAACATTGCGGATCCACCGCGAGGCACCAGAGGCTCGCCCCGAGTTCCGGGTCGGAGAAGGCGTATTTATGGTCGATGCCGGTCACCGTGCCGACGATCTCGCCGGTGGCGCCATGTTCGGCGACCAGCTGGGTGAAGGTGCGGCTGTTGCGGCTGGTGACCAGCTTCCCGGCGTCGGCCGGCGCCATGCGGTGCATGGCGAAGAGGCGGTTCACTTCGTCGGCGTCCCGGGCGTCCTTCAGCCGCCGGACGATGAAACCCGGCGCGCGCTCGCGGCGGTGACGGTAGTGCGGCAGCCACAGCCGCAGCATGTGACTCGGATCGAGGAACAGTTCCTGCGGCGCCACCGAAAGAGCCACGTGCGGGTCGGTGACATAGACCGCGATGTCGCGCTCGCCCTTGCCCTCGCGGCAGAGTTCGCGCGCGATGTCCTCGGCGGAGGAAAAGGTCGAGCCGAAGATCAGCCGTCCCCAGCCGCAATGCAGCGTCGCGTCGCTGTCTGGCTGGCGGGTGCGGTGTCCTTCCGGCAGCAGCGATTCGTCCCGGCTGCGGGCTGTCGTCGCGCGTTTTGCAATCATCTCAGACTCCCTGCACCTGCAGCCAGTATTCGAGCAGCGCGATCTGCCAGAGCTTGGAGCCGCGCAGCGGCGTGATGTGCTCCTCCGGCCGGGCGAGCAGCTGGTCCACGTAGGCCGGGTTGAACAGGCCGCGCCGCCGGGCGGCGGGCTCTGACAGGATGTCGCGCACCCGTTCGAGCACGTCGCCCTCGAGGTATTTCAATGCCGGCACCGGGAAGTAGCCCTTCGGCCGATCGATGACCTCCGGGGGGATGACCGCGCGGGCGGCCTCCTTCAGCACATGCTTGCCCTCGCCGGCGATCTTGTGTTCCGACGGAATGCGCCCGGCCAGTTCCACCAGCTCGTGGTCGAGGAAGGGTACCCGGGCTTCCAGTCCCCAGGCCATGGTCATGTTGTCCACCCGCTTCACCGGGTCGTCGACCAGCATCACCGTGGTGTCGATGCGCAACGCCTTGTCGACCGGGTCGTCGGCGCCCGGCGCGTTGAAATGATCGCGGATGAAATCGAGGCTGTGGTCGGCATCGTGGTACGCCTCGCCCACCGCCGACAGGAATTCTTCATGGTCGCGGTCGCGGAACAGGCCGGCATATTGCCCGACCGGGTCGTTGGCGCCGGCCATCGGCGGGTACCAGTGATAGCCGCCGAACACCTCGTCAGCGCCCTGTCCGGACTGTACCACCTTCAGCGTTTTCGCGACCTCCTCCGAGAGCAGGTAGAAGCCGATCGCGTCATGGCTCACCATCGGTTCGGCCATGGCGCCGACGCAGCCTTCCAGTGACGGCAGCAGGCGTTTGCGGGAATCCACCCGGATGCGGTGGTGATCGGTGCCGTACCGTTCGGCGACGATGTCGGAATAGCGGAACTCGTCGCCCGCCTCGCCGCCAACGCTTTCGAAGCCGACGGAGAAGGTGTTGAGGCCGGCCTGGCCCTCCTCGGCCAGGAGACCGACGATCAGCGAGGAATCGACCCCGCCGGAGAGCAGCACCCCGACCGGTACGTCCGCCACGAGGCGGCGGCGGACGGCCGTGCGCAACGCCTCCAGGGTCATCTCGCGCCAGTCGTCGAAGCCGAGGGATTCGTCGCCGGGATGCGGGCCGAACTCGGCCGACCAGTAGATCTTCGTGTGGCGCCGCCCGTCTGCCTCGATGCGCAGGATCGCGGCCGGCGGCAGCTTGCGCACGCCTTTCAGGATGGTGAAGGGCGGCGGGGTGACGGCGTGAAAGGACATGTAGTGATTCAGCGCCACCGGGTCGATCGCGGTATCGACGCCACCGGCCTCGAGCAGCGCCGGCAGGAACGAGGCGAAGCGGAGCCCCCCCGGCACCTCGGCCAGGTAGAGCGGCTTGATGCCGAGCCGGTCGCGGGCCAGCGTCAGCCGTCCGGAATCGCGTTCGGCGATGGCGAAGGCGAACATGCCGTGGAAACGTTCGACGGCGGCTTCTCCCCAGGCATGCCATGCCTTCAGGATGATCTCGGTATCGCCGTCGGAGAAGAAGCTGTAGCCCTTCGCTTCCAGTTCCGTCCGCAATTCCCGGTAATTGTAGATGCAGCCGTTGAAGGCGATGGAAAGCCCGAGCGCCGGATCGGTCATCGGCTGCTGGGCGCGTTCCGAGAGGTCGATGATGCGGAGCCGGCGGTGCGCCAGCCCGATCGCGGACTGCGCCCAGGCTCCGGCGGCATCCGGTCCGCGCGGCGCCATCCGGTCGTTCATCCGCGACAGCGCGTCCAGCGTCGCCGGGTTTCCGTCGAACCTGATCTCGCCTGCGATTCCGCACATCTGCGTGTTCCTCCCCCGTTCGGTTTTGCCGGTCTGAAATGAAACGAGCCACATTGTCGGATGACATGCGGCTCGGTTCGGGAACGTCCCCAGCATAGGAATTGTTCCATAATTTGTCAGGTTTTTTCCGGCCTTTCGGCGTGACGCTTCGGCCGGAGGCGCGTTATCGTTCGGACAACAAGACATACGCGATGGCGCCGGAAGCGCTGCAGAGACGGGAGGCTCACGAGGCATGCAGGACCATTCGGTCAGCGTCGACAATTCGGTTTCACCGGCGGCGATCACCTATGCGCCGGTGTTCAACGTCGCGATTTCCTTCATCGACCGGCATCTGGGCGAGGACCGCGGCGACAAGGTTGCGGTACGCACGGCCGGGGGCGCGGATATCAGCTACCGCGAGCTTGCCGACGGTGTCTCGAAGGCCGGCAACGCGCTGCTCGCCCGCGGCGTGAAGCCGGGCCAGCGCCTGCTGATGGTGATCAAGGACTGCCCGCATTTCCACTATGTCTTCTGGGGGGCGATCAAGGCCGGCATCATCGCGGTGCCGCTCAACACCCTGCTCAAGGCCAAGGACTACCGCTTCATGATCGAGGATTCGGGCTGTGCCGGGATCGTCTATTCGCCGGAATTCGCCGGCGAGGTCGAAGCCGCCCTGGCCGCCTGCAGCCAGCCGCCGACCCTCGTGCTGCCGACGGAGAAGGCCGATGACTGCCTGCTCGCGGAAATGGCCGATGCCTCGATCTCGCTGGCGCCGGCGGCGACGACCGCCGACGACGATTGCTTCTGGCTCTATTCCTCCGGCACCACCGGCACGCCGAAGGGCGCCATCCACCGCCATCGCGACATGGTGGTGACCAGCCAGCATTACGGGGTCGAGGTGCTGGGCATCCGCGAGTCCGATGTCACCTTCTCGGCGGCGAAGCTGTTCTTCGCCTACGGGCTCGGCAACAACATGACCTTCCCGCTCTGGGTCGGGGCGACCGCGGTGCTGTTCCCCGGCCCGCCCTCGCCGGCGGCGATGTTCGAAACCATCGCGACCTATCGGCCGACGATCTATTTCGGCGTGCCGACGCTCTATGCAGCGCAGTTGCAGGCGCTGGAGAAGGTCGGGGCCGATACCTCGTCTCTGCGCCTCTG